>CALPQG020000184.1 GCA_943325655.2 Bifidobacterium breve
AAGGATCTGTAAAACGGTAGTCTATATTTTTACCACCATACGCTTTAAATTCTTCCAGTTGTTCCCTAATTGCTTTTTGAAGTCTCTTGATATTTCCAGGCAATTCCCCATCTAAAAAAACTTCCACCATCACTTTGTCATCAAGCTTTTGAAGAATCGCTTTTGAAGCAGGCGCCATGGTATAGCGTTTCTCTTCCGTCAGGTCAATTCTAAAGAAATATTTTGAGGCAATGATGTTGAGCAATACCAAAACCACTAGGATAATAAGGTACCGGCTAATACTTTTCCACTTGTTATTTTTTACCATTTTCTGCTTCCTAATACTAATTGGGTGGATATTGTCATTGTGGCTACGATGCTAAAAAAATAAGCCATGTCTCTGGAATCTATGAGTCCTTTACTGAGTGATTGGTAGTGGTATTCGATGCCAAAGGAATTGATCAAATCAGCCGATTGTCCCCAAAAAGCAAGTGTGCTCAAAGAACTAAATCCAGTGAAGATGATAAAGCAAAGAAATATGGCAACGATAAACGCAACGATTTGATTTTCAGTAACGGCTGATGCAAATATTCCTATAGCAGTAAATACTGCCGCCAACATGATTAAACCTATATAAGAGCCAAATACGCCTGCTGAATCTATATTCCCTTTGGGAGAACCCAATTGATATACCGAATAATAATACAGGAGCGTAGGAAGCAGTGCAAATAATACGAGCAATAAACTGGCAAAATATTTACCCAATATGATTTGAAAATCTGTGATGGGTTGGGTAAATAGTAATTCCAGGGTTCCAGCCTTTTTTTCTTCCGCAAAACTTCTCATAGTAATGGCCGGAATTAAAAACAAAAAAACATAAGGCGACATGTTGAACAAAGTAGACATGTCCGCAAATCCATAATCCAATACATTGGAGTTGGGAAAAACCCACATAAACATTCCTATTCCTACCAAAAATACACTGATCACAATATAGGCGATGAGCGAATTGAGGTAGCTGTTGAATTCTTTTTTTAAGATGCTGAACATTATATTTGTTTAGAGTTATCAGTTTAGAGTCTAGAGTTTACGGTTTAGAGTTTTACAGTTTTTTTACTAAAAACTCAACACTCATCACTCAACACTAAAGCGTTAGTTCTTTAAATACTTTTTCAAGTGAATCTTCTTCTTGTTTCATTTCTAAAATAGAAGCTTGTTGGGTGGTGGTCAATTGAAAAAGCGAAGGTCTAATGTCAATTTGAGTTCCGGCTTCAATCATGTATTTGTTGTTACCCAAACTTTCTACCTTGGTAACTCCTTCCAGGTTTTGAATCAATGCTGGATCAAGGTAAGCGCTGAGTTGAAGGCTGATTCTAACCAGTTTTCCCCTGAAGTTTTGTAAATATTTTACATCTTCATTGGCCACTATTTTACCTCTATTAATAATCACCACTTTATCGCAGATTTGCTCCACTTCCTGCATGATATGCGTGGAGAAAATAACCGTTTTTTCTCTGCCTATTTCTTTGATCAGGTTCCTGATTTCTGTCAATTGGTTGGGATCTAATCCCGTAGTAGGTTCATCTAATATCAATACCTCAGGATTGTGAATCAAGGCTTGGGCTAAACCGACCCTTTGTCTGTATCCTTTAGAAAGTTCGCCAATTTTTTTAGCTTGTTCTTTTACCAAACCACATTGATCAATCATTTGATGGATGCGTGTGGGGATTTCTCCTTTGTTTAATTGGTGCAATGAAGCAATAAATTCAAGGTATTCACGCACATACATGTCCAAATACAAAGGGTTATGTTCTGGTAAATAACCAATCAAACGTCTTACTTCCATCGGATGCGTATTGACATCAAATCCACAAACTTCTATGGTTCCAGCACTTGGAGGTAAATAGCAGGTCGCGATTTTCATGGTCGTAGATTTTCCTGCGCCATTTGGGCCAAGAAAACCTAGTATACTCCCTTTATTCGCAGAAAATGAAATATTGTCTACCGCGTTTTGGGTACCAAATGTTTTAACTAATTTTTTTACAACTACCGACATTTCCTGAGTGTTGAATTTTTAGTGTTGAGTTTTTAGTATTTGAATACTTAAAACTAAGCATTCAACACTCATAACTAAAAAATTATTTCATATTCGTAAACTGCAAAGGCGTTTCCAGGTTGGATTGACGCAACAACGCCATTACTCCCTGAAGATCATCTATTTTTTTGCTGGTGACACGTACCTGGTCATCCATCACTTGGGCTTCCACTTTGATTTTGCTGTCTTTTATCAGCTTAATGATTTTTTTGGCGTCTTCTTTTTCAATGCCTTCACGCACTTTGATGTCCTTTTTTACCATTGCACCTGAACCATAAGAAGCTTTGCTGAAGTCGAAACATTTTGGATCCAACTTTTGCTTCACGCTACGACTTATCAATACGTCCTGAATGGCATCAAGGCGCATGTCGTTTTCTGTGGTAAGCTTGAGCACCATGGCTTTTTTATCAAAATCAATCTCCGTTTTACTGTCCCTGAAATCATAGCGGTTAAGGATTTCTTTTTTAACAACATTAAGTACATTGTCAAGCGATTGGTGGTCAACTTTATTGGTGATATCAAAAGAAGGCATAGTCGTATAGGTTTATTTCAGTTTGCTAAAATAATTAAAAAACATGGGAGTACAATAATTAAAGAATTCATTCTTGCGCTACCATACTTAATTATGTGGATATATAATACTTATTTTGAAAGATTCATCCCACATATTAAAACCTATAATATTTACAGCCGTAAAAAAGGGATAACATCCTCATGATTAAATGAAAAATAGTAGCAAATATTCAATCAAATATATTTTAACGCGTTTGGTTATTGTATATTTTATGGTGCTGTCTACAGAGATAAAAGCAAATGTCTTTTCTGATTCAACATTTTTTTATCGAGATGGTTTGGCCAAAATTGAAACAAAAGAATATTTAAAAGCCATAGAAGATTTTAGTAAAGCCATTCAAATTGCACCCAATTATACAGAAGCGTATTGTCATAGAGGACTTACTTATAGTGTATTGGGGTATTTTGATCAAGCTTATCAAGACTTTTTAAAAGCCAATGCGTTGAATCCTAAGTCTATTTGTGCAGTTTCTAACCTGGCAATAGAAGAAGAGAAATTAGGCATGTACCACAAATCCATCAAACATTTTACCCAAGCCATTGCCTTAGATTCCACAGACTTAGATTTTCATACCAGGAGAGGAACGGTGAGTTTTAATATTGGTGATTTTAATGCTGCACTCAATGATTTTGCATTTGTCATTCAAAAATTTCCATCATTTACAGATGCTCGTCTTCATTATGCGGTTTGTTTGTTCGAATTAAAACAATTCAATGAGTCGCTGGTTCAGGCAGATATTGTCGTCAATGAAGCACCGAATGATGCCAATGCACTTGTTAAAAGAGGAAAAGTGAAAGCGGCTTTGGGCGATCATTCCAATGCGCTTAAAGATTTTTCTAAAGCGATAGAGTTGGTGGATGATAATTATGACTATTATATATTAAGGGCAGAAAGTGAATTTGCATTGGGCAACAACCAAAATGCCATTATCGATTGTGATAAAGCGGTTAATTTGGATAATTTTATGGCCGAAGCGTATTTGTTAAGGGCTAAAATATATAATCTTATAGGGAAGCCTGTATATTCAATTGAAGATTGTACAAAGGTGCTAGAAAACATCCCTAACCATAAAGAAGCTTTTTGGAATAGGGCGGAATACCGTATTAAGGTCAAAGATTTTACAGGTGCATGTGCAGATTTGACGGAAACCTTGAATTTAGGAGAACAAGGTGCGGCAGTTTTAATGAAGAAATATTGCAAATAAAAATCTCCGATTTTGAAATTTGAGATTTAAGCCTGACAAAAAAAAGCATTCACCCTATGATTTGGATGAATGCTTTTTTTATGCAATGCTGATATATTTCAATTTAACTTTTTAAAGCTCACAAAACTTAAGAAGCCAAATATTCAACCACTGCATCTCTGATGTCGGTAAATATTTTGCGTAAATTGTCTTCGTTTTCTTCCAATAGCGTTACCCTAAATCCTTGTAATTCACAACAAAATGAGGAAATTGGAACCACACAAATTCCTTTGGAAGCCAATAAGTAATACACAAATCTTTTGTCCAGTTCCATGGCTTCCTCTACCCATTTTTCAACCAGTGTGCTCACTTCAGGGTTAGATACTTTAAGTTTTTGAGTAGGTTTCAAGGTACCTTCTCTGAAAATGATGGTGTTGTAAAAGGCACCATAAGTTTCGTTAAAAGTAAGTTGAGGCACTGTGCTTAATATTTCAGCTACAATTTTACTCCTTCGGCCAATGATTTGGTTTTGTTCTTCACGGTAAGGTAAATAACGCGGATCTGACATGATTTCCGGAATTGCCAATTGAGGCAATTTGGTAGAGCAAACCTCAATCATTTTGGCATTGTCCAAGGCAGAACAAAAACGAGCGAATTCATTGTCTTTGTCTTTGTTGTAATATTCCATCCAGCCACAACGAGATCCTGGCCAAGGGAATTCTTTAGAAATTCCTTTCATCGCAATGCCAGGAATATCTTCAATTACTTCCGCCAAAGCAAATGCCCTTGCACCATTATAGGTAATGTTTAAATATATCTCATCGCTGATTAAGAACAGTTTAAATTCTCTGGCAATGGCTACGATTTTTTTGAGTGTTTCGTAAGGATACACCATTCCTGTTGGGTTGTCAGGATTAATGATGAGTATGCCAACGATGTTCGGATTGTACTTGATTTTATTGTACAAATCATCCAAATCAGGATACCAATGGTTGTTTGGATCCAATTTGTAAGTCAATGGTTCGTGGTTGGCGTGTGCCGCTTCAGCCGAAGAATGGGTTGAATATGCTGGCGCTGGACCTATAATTCTGGAGGTTGGTTCAATGTATTGGTATAGTTTGGCGATGGCATCACCCAAACCGTTAAAAAACAAGATGTCATCTTCCGTGATTTGAGCGCCATTTCTTTGGTTATTCAAATTGGCCAAAAACTTACGGGTATGCAAAACACCTTTTGATGGGCAATAACTGAATGTTTCGTTGTCGTCAAATAATTTGGCGATTTTCTCTTTCATCCAGGCGGGCATATTGAATTTTTTTTGAATAGGATCACCTATGTTTTCCCAAACAATTGTTTGTCCCAAAGCCTGAATTTTTTCCGCTTTTTTAACAATTTCCCTGATTTCGTAGCTAAGTTCCTTAGCACCTTCACTTAAGAGTTTCTGCCTCATCGATTGGCTGAATTTAAAATGTGCACAAATTACAATAGCGTAAATTTAGGAAAAATGATTAATTATTGGTTGGAATTTTGGAATATTAAAGCTGTTAATATAAATTATGGTTTTGAATGGACGTTTTGCAGCAAATCCTGTAGTAAAATTTGCATGTTTATTATTTTTACGACACTGCCTAAGTTTTTTTACTTGTGGTGTAAAAATCAAAACTATCTAGTGACATTCACAATGTTTTGTAAAAATGATTAAGTGCTGTTTGTGCGCTTGGTCGGGTAAACCCATTAGGGTATTTAGTAAGGTTTTAAAATTCAACTTTCTTATTTCAAGTATAAGCATGAATTACCTCTCCTTCCTCTTCCGTTTATCATTGGAGGTTTCAATAATCACTTCTTTATCACTAAACTTCGGTTCTATAATTACTTTTAAACGTTCTACGATTTCATAGGTAGCAGGACAAATAAAAGTATTGGCCAAGGTCAAATCTAATAACTGGTACACTTTTTTTCTATCGGTATGAGGATATTCTTGACATGCGGTAGGTCGATAATCATACACCGAACATGAATTGTCATCATGCAAAAATGGACATGGAGTGCTGTTC
>CALPQG020000185.1 GCA_943325655.2 Bifidobacterium breve
CCTGCTAAAGTAACTCGTTTGGCTTTAGAAAATGCAGCTTCTATTTCTGGTTTATTGTTAACTACTGATTGTGTAGTAGCTGATGATGAAGAAGTTCCAGCTCCAGCAGCACCAATGGGTGGCAGCGGAATGGGTGGAATGTACTAATCTTAGGTACTAAGTATTAGGTACAAAGTACAAAGTATTAGGTATTAGGTACAACGTACAAAATACACAATAAACAAAAGGCTTGCTTCAGTTGATGGAGCAAGCCTTTTTGTTTATTGTAATGTTGTGAATCGCCCCTAATCTTATCAAATTTTAACCCAAAACAATTTACAACATAGCCTCAATTTCTCAATCGCCAATACATGAGGTATAGTTATCGGTACTGATAATTTGAGTCGTATTGTTGGGATAAGCCTGCAAAAATGAATTGGGGAAGCTCACTTTTTGAGTTTTCCATTTTATTTCTACGGCATGGAGAATACCTCCAGTTTCTTCAATATAATCAATTGCTGCCTGGTCATGTGTTCGCCAAAAATATTGGTTCGAATAATATTGTGCATACTGATTATGCTTTAACCTTTCGGCTAAAATGTAATTCTCCCACAAAGCCCCTACATCTTGCCTCAATGCTATGGAATTATAATTACTAATCAACACATTACGAATTCCATTATCATAAAAATAATATTTTTTACCTTTTTTCAATTCATTCCTCAAGTTTCTACTCAAGGCAGGAAGCTTGTATATTACAAATGCTTTTTCTAATAGATCCAGGTATTTTTCTACCGTCACGGTGTTAATATTACCAACCAATTGTGCTAGTTCATGATAATTCACTTCACTTCCTATTTGAAAAGCCAAGGCTTGTAATAATTTTTCAATGACGGAGGTTTTCCGAATACCATCAATTTGAAGAATGTCTTTATACAAATAACTGGTAGCAATCTCCCTCAATACTTCTTTTTCTTTACCCGGATGATTGATTACTTCAGGATATGAGCCATAAATCAATC
Organism: Bifidobacterium breve; assembly: GCA_943325655.2. Classification (GTDB taxonomy): domain Bacteria; phylum Bacteroidota; class Bacteroidia; order Cytophagales; family UBA9547; genus CALPQG02. The sequence continues at coordinate 1,002 of CALPQG020000185.1, forward strand.
TGGTATGGAGCAAGCGTTTTTCTTCGAGCAAAGAAGTTTGTCCAACCAATTCTGCAAAACTTAAAGGATACAAAAAAAATTCTCGTTTGCGTCCTGTCAATGGTTCATTCGTTTCATTTTGCAATTCAAACGCAGAAGACCCTGTAGCAATCACCTGTATTTCAGGATAATTATCATAAAACAACTTCAATTTCTTACCAATATTTGGTATTTGTTGTGCTTCATCAATAATGACTAATTTATTGTCTTTGCCAAAAAGTTGAAGCAATTGTGTGCTTGTGGTTGCCTGCGCTATTTCTTGTAAAATATCAGCTTCATCAGCATTTAACCAAATAGAAGGCGCATTCAATTCTTTTTGAAGCTTTTTCAACAAAGTAGTTTTACCCACTTGCCTGGCCCCAATCAACATAATCACCTTCGCCTTAAAACATTGGTCTAAAATAGTTTGGTATAATATTCTATTTGCTTCCATTGCAATATATTTAAACAAATACATCAAAAAAAGAAAACGAAATATAAAATTTAGGCGTATTTTTTAGATTACAATATAAATATTAGGCGTATTTTTTAGATTACGATATAAATATTAGGCGAAAAGTACCTTACTCCTCTTTCAACAACTGCTCCATGTCATACATCAACTGGTTGATTTCCTGCTCGCTGGTACCGTCATAATAACCACGAATATGGTGATGTTTGTCAATCAGGGCAAACTTTTCGGTATGGACAAAATCATCCTCCCCTCCATTTCCTTCGGTCGCCGTAACCATATACCCCTTGCGTGCTTGTTCGTACAAAGCCGGTTTGGTACCTGTTACCAAATACCATTTGTCATGATTGGTAATTTTGCAACGTTTGGCATAAGCCATCATCGCTTGCACCGTATCATTTTCAGGATTCACGGTATGAGAAATCATTTTCACCTGCGGATTGTGTTCAAATGCTTTGTAGATACGTTTTTTCTGAATCGCCATGTCTTTGCAAATACTTGGGCAAGTGGTAAAGAAAAAGTCGGCCACAAAAATACAGTTTTTCATATTGGCCATGGTCACGGGTTTACCCTCCTGACTTGTAAATGCAAAATCAGGAATGGTGTGGTACATAGTGTCTAGCACCTCTTTTCCTTCCATTTTTTTAGTAACGACACTGTCAATGCCATAATGAGGCAAAATCACCTCTGGTTTTGAAGGTTGTGATTTTTTGTAAACATAAGTCCCCACCAAACCAATGACGATACCTATTGCTATTACAAAGCCTAATTTATTATTCATAATGTTATTGTTTTTTTGTTAATAATGATTCAGAAGCAAATAGATTCAACTAGGTAAACAGAGGATAGTAAAAAGGAATTTCAGCATTCACAAATCACTATCCACCATTTTCCACATCAGACTATTGCACTTCTATTTTCCCGACACTAAACATGCTGGTATAATTTTGTGCTATTTTGGCGACTTCGGCGCCCATCATCACGTTATTCACTTTGGTGAAATCGGTTTGATTTGGACTATCAAACATTTTAAGGATATCGGTTTTAATGTGCACGGCCAGTACTTTATTAGGGTACAATGCTTGGCTTAATGGCAACTGAATCGTTTTCAAATTGGCATTATCAGCGATATGAAACACCAAAGCCTCATTGGTAGCATTATAATACCTTTTACCTTCAAATTTCAAAAATACATATTGCGGATTCCATTCCCAATACATCCCTTTTGATTTATTAAGGTCTTCATTAAAATTTGTCCCGAAATTGGTCGCACTGTCTAAACCTACCTTAAACTCTAGCATATCATAATTAGAGGCGGTAATAGCAGACAAAGTAAACTTGTCTTTTACACCTTCTTCAATCAGTATATTGCTTTCGGCTAAAGCTACCCAAACCTGATCAGCCTTTCTACGAAGTTTTACATTGGAAATATAATATTTAAATAAACTCACTGAAAATGTATCCCCATGCGCATTCGTATACTTGTCAGTATTCAACTTTAAGTCTGATGCGCCAACAACATTATCAAAGTTTAAACTCAAACTACCAATAGTGCCTACCGGCGCCACTTTTTCTTCTTCTTTACAAGCAAACAAAGCCACAAGAAGGAACAATATAATTATTTTATAGTTTTTCATTTTAGATTGTTTTTAAAGGTTAATCACCACTCAAAATTACTTCACATAAACTTCTACCGTATTCGCCTTATCATTTCCATTGTGATCGGTTGCATACACTTGTACTGCGAGTGTTGTTCCTGAGGTAAGCTTTGTCAAAGCAAATGACGTATCAATATTCACCAAACCCAAATGTTGGTGTTTACTAAAACTGGCATATTCATCACCATTCGCTTTGTTTCTTACCCAAAAGCCATATTGGTGCAGTTGGTCATTTTCGACCACTGAAGCTTTTAATTTTAAGGCTTCACCAACTCGAATAGAATCATGGATCACTGGGGTTACAATTGTGACTATTGGCGCAACCGTATCTTCGACAGCATCGCCATGCAAATCATGGTCTTTATTACAAGCACTTAGATATGATGATACTAGCAATAGTATTGTAATTTTAAGCAGTAAATTCATTGATATTACTTAAATGGATTAGAGAATTTTGAATTAGTAACAAACGATTCATCGTTGAGGGTTCCTAAGAAGTCAATGATATCTTGTTTTTCCGCTTCGGTTAATTCTAATGATTTAGCCCCTACTGTATTCGTAGCCGACATTAATGGATCAAGAGTCAAACTGGTTTTCACGTGTTCGTTGTAATGATCCAACACTTGTTTCAGCGTATTAAACCTGCCATCATGCATATAAGGCGCCGTATAGCCAACATTTCTTAAAGAAGGTGTTTTGAATTTACCTTCATCGTACACATTGTTTGTATGCAACGCTAATCCAAGATCTTGAAACACTGCATCAAGTCCATTGTTATGAAATGCCCCATTTCCAGCCAAATCTCCCGTATGGCAATCACCGCAATTGCCACCTCTTAGATTATTTTCTGGCGAAGGATGTGTAAAAAACAAGGCCCTTCCCCTGGCTTCACTTTCCGTCAATACCGCTTCCCCTCTTAAATATTGGTCATATTTTGAATTCGAAGAAATAAGCGTACGTTCAAACTGAGCAATGGCTTTGGCAATATGGTCGGCAGTAATGGTTTCGGAACCAAATGCCATTTTAAATAATCCGGGATAATTGTTGGTGGCTTGTAATTTGGCAACCGCAGCAGACAAAGGCTGATGCAACTCTATCGGATTTTCAATCGGCCCTAAAGCCTGTATTTCAAGACTTGAAGCACGCCCATCCCAAAAGAATTTATTTTGCCACAATACATTACTGATAGCCATACTGTTGCGCGTCCCTTTGATGCCATCAATGCCTGTACTAAAACGATTGGTATCTGTAAAACCATTTGCCTGTACATGACAGGAAGCACAAGTCATGGTATTGTTACCCGACAGCATTGGTTCATAAAACAACATTCGTCCAAGTGTAGCGCCTTCCACGGTGGTTGGGTTGTCGGCAGGAATTTTATAATCGCCAAAATACGACGGACTCGCTATCGGATAGGCATGTACACTAGGATTAACCTCTGTATTTGATTTTTTAGAACAAGCACAGCAAACAATCCCCATTACAAGTGAAATACAGCGTAAACCTTTCATTAAAACATATAGTTAAATGTGGTCATCAACCTATTATTGGCAGTAATACTTTGATTTTGTTGGCTTAAGGGCAATTGACACAATAGGCCCAATGACATCTTTTTCCAATAAAAGTCGAGGCCTACATTAGCAAACAAAGCTTCCCCACCGGTGGCTTTTTGCTTGTAATTAGTCAACACATCCACATAGGCAAATTCATAATAGATACCAGCAAGAGGCATTACGGTAAGGCCCCAATATTTATCCCAAAAGAAGAAATTCATGGAAGAATTGAATCGGTCTCCAAACCGGTAATGATCCGCATTTTGGGTATTATACTTGTAAGTCATATCTGTGCTCAAGCCAACTGATTTGTAGCGAATACTATAAATGGCGTTGGCCAAATAATCCCAAGATCCTGTACCCGCCTGCATGTTGGCATGCGCCTGTTCCTCGCCAACCACAGTCCTGAAAGCTCCCGTTGGCGCTTTTGTACCCGCACCTACGAGTAAGAGTTGCCTGAAGGTAAGGTCAGTACTGTCGCCGGTATTGAACAACGTATAGTTTACATTTACCATAACATCCCCAATGCCTGAAACACTTTTCGTATGTCCAGCCACCTTTTGTGCATTAAAAACATAAGGTAAGAAGGCAAAGATTTGCAAACGTTTGTGCGGATAAAACCGTCCCCAAAGTTCTATTTTATTGAACACATCCTGGGTACTGACCTCATTTCCTTCATCACTCATGCCTTTGGAAGCAAAGCTACGGTGTTGGTAACGTAGGCCAACGAAATGTTTGGAAAACTGAGGTAACACGCCGTAATAATTCCCTCCAAAAGAACAACCACAAACATCACAAGCATTTGATTCAAAACCTATTGTAAGCAACACAACAAGGATTGATATGCGCATATATTTCTGCATAACAAATAATTTATCCTAAATCAATAAACTTAAGACGGTATAAAATTTTAGAATTGGTGAAGGTAGATTTTAATGTAAAATCTAAAACAGTGTAAGTAAACAATAAAACCTATTGATTATCAATAGCTAAAACTGTAAACCGATAACTGTAAACTAAAAACTAACATCGAGGAGGTTGGGAGATGTCTGAAAAATATTCTTGTAGAGAAAATTTGACCCTAGTAGCATGAATAACTGCTAAAGTAAGGAACGGCACAGGGAAGAATTGTAAAATGGCATGCGCATAAAACAACTCAAAACCAC
>CALPQG020000186.1 GCA_943325655.2 Bifidobacterium breve
CAACCATTCACCGAAATAACAACACTGATAGCCCTGAAAGATTGACCGCAATATTTCAGGCATTGAATGATATATCGAAATATAACCATACGGTTATCGTTTTGCCTTTACATCCTAGAACGGCAAAATTGTTGGTTCAAAATATAGGTACGGAATTGTTGGAGGATATTTATGCCAATACATACTTCAAAATCATAGATTCCGTTGCTTTCCTGGAAATGACTTTGCTCGAATCAAAAGCGGAAATGGTGATTACAGATTCTGGTGGCGTACAAAAGGAATCATACTTTTTCAAAAAGCCTTGTATTGTTTTAAGGGCTGAAACAGAATGGGTAGAATTGTTGGCAAATGGCAATTGTATCTTGGCAGATGCTGACAAACAAAAAATTGTGGATGCTTATGATTTTCTGAAACAAAACTTCAAAGATGATTTTCCTCCTGTATTTGGTGATGGAAAAGCAGGACGTTTTATAGTTGGGGAAATTTTAAAAGTGTTGAGTGTTGAATGTTGAGTAAAGAAATGATTTATAAAATCGAATATCAAACAGTAAAAAAAATGAATGCTTAGTATTGAGTTGTAGAAATACTAAAAACGCAACACTAAGCACTCAACACTATTTCACTATACGGCGAAGCTTTCTCCACAACCACAGGTACGACTTGCATTTGGGTTCACAAACTGAAAGCCTTTACCATTTAAGCCATCAGAGAAATCTAAAGTTGTTCCTAATAAATAGAGTAAACTTTTTTTGTCTACAAATATTTTGATTCCCTTGTCTTCAAAAATTTGATCGGCTGGTGAAGTTTCTTTGTCGAAATCCAGGTCATACATCAAACCTGAACAACCACCACCTTTCACCGATACCCTGATATTATATTCGTCACCATAGCCTTCTTTTATTCGAAGTTCTTGGACGTGCGTTTTTGCTTTTTCTGTAATTGAGATCATAATTCTACCAATTTTACCAACAAAATTAAATACTTTTGTGGTCATAACTCCATAAAAAAGATAAAAGTTTGAAATTTGTTCCAATAAATTTTTACTTAATTTAAAATTACATTGAGTATCTTTAGCATTATTCATTTAAGACAATAGTTGTGGTAAAATATATTGATCATATCGCTATAGCTGTCAGTGATTTAGTGTCAACTGTTCAGGTTTTTGAAACTATCTTGGGTACTTCCATTTACAAAAAAGAATTGGTGGCTTCAGAAGGTGTTCAAACTTATTTTTTACAACTAGGAGGTACCAAAATTGAATTGCTGGAAAGTGTTTCCCAAGATAGTGCTATCGCAAAATTTATCCATAAAAAAGGAGATGGCATGCACCATATTGCTCTTGAAGTGGATGATATTTATCAGGAAATGGACAGGTTAAAAGCTGCTGGTATTGAAGTGTTGAATGATATTCCCAAAAAGGGAGCTGACAACAAACTGATTTGTTTTTTGCATCCTAAAACTACCGGCGGTGTGTTGATAGAGTTGGTACAAAGTCAAGTAGAATAAAAAATAATAGACGTACATAAAGTACAAACAATAAACTATGAGAACAGAATTGAGCACCCTTGGAGAATTTGGATTGATAGACAGAATCAAACTTCAACAAGCAGAAAAACAACAAAAAAGTACCCTCAAAGGCATTGGTGACGATTGTGCGGTGATAGAAAAAAGCAAAACCGAGGTAACTTTAATATCTACGGATATTTTATTAGAAGGAATTCATTTTGATCTGACCTATACTCCTTTGTTACATTTGGGCTACAAGGCTGTTGCAGTCAATGTATCAGACGTGGCGGCGATGAATGGCATTCCACAACAAATCACGGTGAGTATTGCCATCAGTAACAGGTTTTCTGTAGAGGCAATTGATGAATTGTACAAGGGGATTCGCCTGGCGTGTGAAAATTACAAAGTTGATCTGGTTGGAGGTGATACCACTTCTTCACAAAGAGGATTAATGATTTCTGTCACAGTTATTGGAACGGCAAAAAAATCAGAAGTTGCTTACAGAAGTGGTGCAAAAGTTAACGATGTAATTTGTGTTTCAGGTGATTTGGGAGCTGCTTATGCCGGTTTACAGATCTTGGAGAGGGAAAAAGAAGTGTACAGTGCCAATCCTGAAATGCAGCCTGAATTAGAAGGCAAGGATTATGTCATCAAACGCTTGCTGAAACCTGAAGGAAGAACTGATATTGTTCATGAATTAAAAGATTTAGGAATTGTACCTACTTCAATGATTGATATTTCTGATGGTTTGGCTTCTGAAATACTGCATATCTGCAATGCTTCAGGAGTAGGTGCTTATGTGTACGAAGACAAATTGCCCATTACACACGATACAGAACAAACCCTTTTTGATTTTAAACTTGATCCAACTACAGCAGCAATGAACGGTGGAGAAGATTACGAACTGCTTTTTACCGTTTCAATGAAAGATTTCGAAAAACTTAAAAACCACGAAGACATTACCACTATCGGATATATTACCGAAAAAGCGAAAGGGGTAATTATGATTTCAAAAAAAGGAAACCAATATCCAATTAAGGCTCAAGGCTGGGATCACCTTGTTTAGTGTTGGGTTATGAGTGTTGAGTTTTTAGTAAAGAGTACAGCGTCCAGAGTAAAGAGAATGAATATTGTCTTGAAAATGTTTAGTTATCTAAAAAATACTAAACACTCAAAACTCAACATTTATAACTAACAAAAAAATGCTTCAAATCAAAATCTTCAGACTTCCTCTTCAGTTTAAGTTTAGTGCAGGCACTTCTCGTGGAGTGTTGAATGATAAAATGAGCTGGTTGCTAAAAGTGTACGAGGAGGAGGAGCCTGATGTAGTTGGTTGGGGCGAAGTCAATATCATTCCTAATTTGAGTATTGATGATGTTGTTGATATTGAACAACAGCTTATTTACTATTGCAATCACTTTTCTGAAAACCCTATATTAAGCGTCGAACAGGCAATTCCTGCACCGTTTCCTGCCATCAGGTTTGGTCTTGAAACAGCCTTGTTTGATTTGCAATCCGGAGGAAAACGCGATTTGTTTGAAACCGGATTTACAAAAGGAAACTTATCCATTCCAATCAATGGTTTGGTTTGGATGGGAGATAAGGGTTTTATGCAGGAGCAATTGTCTCAGAAAATTGAAGAAGGTTACAATTGTATTAAAATTAAAATTGGCGCCATAGATTTTAAACAGGAATGTGACTTGTTGGCTAGTATCAGAAATGATTATGCTGAACAAGACATGATGATTCGGGTAGATGCAAATGGTGCATTTTCATACCAAGAAGCATTGGGTAAACTGAATACATTAGCTCAATTTGGAATTCATTCCATTGAACAGCCAATTAAAGCTGGACAGCTAGATTCAATGAAGACTTTGTGTACACAAACACCAATTCCGATCGCCTTGGATGAAGAATTGATTGGCGTATTTTCAGAGGAAGAAAAATTTAACCTGTTAAAAACCATTCAGCCCCAATACATAATTTTAAAGCCAGCCCTTTTGGGAGGAATGATGGTCACACATCGGTGGATAGAAATGGCAGAAACAATGGGAATTGGCTGGTGGATAACCTCAGCATTAGAATCAAACATAGGATTAAATGCCATTGCTCAATTTACTGCTTACCTGCATCCTAAAAATCACCAGGGTTTGGGAACAGGGCAATTGTATCACAATAATATTAATTCGCCTTTAGAAATTAAACAAGGACATTTAAGTTACAATCCTGTATTGACTTGGGATATACCTGAAAATTTAGAAGAAGTTAACTAGAAAACAGTTAACCGTAAACTTGTCAACTATTTTCATTTCCCCTTATAAATATTTAGAATTATGAATAAGCAATGGATTTTCGTTTTGTTGGTATTGTTATGCTGTTCAACGTTAAGTTACGCTCAATTTGATGGAGGCAATGAAGGAAAAAATACTTTTAAACCCTATAAAGCCCCTGATTTTGAGTTGGTGGACATGAATGGTCAGTTTCATAAATTAAGTGCATATCAAGGTAAGGTCGTTTATGTTGAATTTTGGGCCACCTGGTGTGGAGCATGTATGAAACGAATGAAAGACGTGAATAAATTGAAAAAACAATTTGAAGGAAATCAAAATGTGGTTTTTATACAGGTTTCTACAGACAAAGACAAAACCCGTTGGGAGAATTTTATAAAAGAAAGAAATCCTACAGGTGTGCAATTGTTTTCAGACAACGGAAAAATGAGTAATGTAAGGGTAAACTATAATGTCAGGTATTTGCCATCTATTTTTTTATTAGATTCAAAAGGGGATGTTGCTTTAGACCCATCCATCATTGATACTTATGATATTGATCATGAAATTGAAGATTTACTCAAAGAAATGAAATAAAAAAAGCCTCTCGATATTTCGGGAGGCTTTTTTGTTGATATTGATATTGATTTTATTTCTCAATTATTTTAGCTTCAATCCTCCTGTTTTTAGCCCTTCCTTCTGGAGTCGCATTGACTGCAATTGGTCTGGATTCTCCATAACCTTTTGGTAAAACTCTTGAAGGGTTAATTCCTTTTTTGCCTAAATACTCTCTTACTGAATCACACCTGCGTTGTGATAAGGTCATGTTTTTTTTGTCGTCACCTACATTGTCGGTGTGTCCTCCAATTTCAACTTTTAGTGTTACGTTTTGTTTGAGATAAACGGCCAATTTGTTGAGCTTCTCTTCTGATTCAGGTTTGATATTTGATTTTCCTGAATCAAAATTAACCCCTTCTAAAGAAAAACTACCGTAATAAGTAGTAATGAGTTTGATTTGAAAAGTTTGTTCAAACTCTGTTAATCCTTCAGGGCCAGGGATTTTCATTTTTTCTTTTGATTTACCGTCGAAGGCAAAAGTGTGTCCAAATTTGTCAATGTATACAGCGTACTCAGAATTTTTAGGCAACAATATCTGGAATCTTCCTTCCACGTCGGTGACAGCTTTGGTTTTGAATTTTAATTCAGGTGATTCAATCGTGAATGATGCCTCAGCTTCTGGAATATTCTCATAATCGGTAATCAATATATTTACCAAAACCAGAGAATCAGTAGGTTCTAATGGAGGAACAGTTGCCAAAGCACTATTTACGGTAGAAGAAAGCGTTTGAGCATTTATACTGAATATTGAAATGACTATAAATGATGTTGCTAAAAGTATCTTTTTCATAGTTGATTTTTTATAGTTAATTCGTTAGGTAGCTGTTTTTAATTCAACAAAATTATAAACATCTTTCAAATTAGCAATATATTCGCTCATTCAAAATAAGAATAAAATGAGAATAGGTTTAATATCAGATACACACGGATTTTTAGATGAAAAGGTTTTTGATTACTTCAAAGATTGTGATGAAATTTGGCACGCAGGAGATTTTGGTACCATAGAATTGTCAGATAGATTAGCCCAATTTAAACCGCTGAAAGGTGTTTATGGGAATATTGATGACTCTACCATTCGTCAGGTTCATCCCAAAGTATTGAATTTTGTTTGTGAAGGAAAAAAAATAATCATGACACACATTGGTGGTGCTCCAGGAAAATATGTTCCGGAAGTAAAAGCTTTGTTACAAAATCAGCAACCTGATATATTCATTTGCGGTCACTCTCATATTTTAAGGGTAATGTCCGATGTACAATTCGGTAAAATGTTGTACATCAATCCTGGTGCTGCAGGAGTGCACGGATTTCACAAAATGAAAACAATCATTAGGTTTGAAATCAATGTTGGTGTAATCAGCAACATGCAAGCTATCGAACTTGGTGAACGGGCAAGGCCATAAAAAAGCCTCCCGAAAATTCGGTAGGCTTTTGTAGTATGTCGGGTATGGTAATTTTCCAACTAGATGAAG
>CALPQG020000187.1 GCA_943325655.2 Bifidobacterium breve
CTTGTGTTTGACAGGAATAACCACTTCAAAAAACTTCGCTAATTCAGTGTCTTTTGTTTTATCCAAAAAAGTAATTACCTCTATTCCGACAATTTCAGTACTGATTAAAGCCGCATCGTAAGCTTTTTCAGTTCCAAAATGCACTTTTGCAGCCCATTCACCCTCTTCAAAAACATACAAGGCGAGCCCATCAATGTCCTGCATTGGTCTTATTGAATTGCCATAAACTTTATAAAGGTCATCTTCAGATATATTTTCGTTGATTGCTTTGGAGATATCAAGCAACGTTTCTAATTCGTATTGTTTTATTTGGAGTAATTGGCTATAATAGAGCAAATCATCATCCTTACCATTTTGTTCTAGATTGGGGATCATAAGCGTCTCTTAAACCGTTACCTAATAAATTAAAAGCCAAAACTGTCAAACAAATACAAAGACTTGGGAATAAAATTAAATGCCAGCTATCTACAGTTCCCATGGTGTGATACCCCTCATTGATCATAATTCCCCAGGAAGGCATTGGTGGTTGCACCCCCAAACCAAGGAAACTTAAACCTGCTTCTGTCAGGATGGCGGAAGCAAAATTTGCCGTAGCAATTACAATCAAAGGACCCATAATATTGGGTAAAATATGCACAAATATAATTCTTTGGTTTCCAACCCCTAAAGCCCTGGCAGCTTCCACAAATAGTTTTTCTTTGATACTGATAATCTGTCCTCTTACAACGCGTGCAATTTCAACCCAGGAAGTCAAACCTACAGCCACAAAGGCTACCCAAATTCCTTTACTTTGTAAGGCTAAACTAATGGCAATCACGAGCATAATACCAGGAATTGACCAAACCACCGTCATTAACCACATGATAAAACTGTCGGTACGGCCTCCAAAAAAACCTCCAATGGCGCCTAATAAAACCCCTAATGTCAATGAAATCAATACCGATACGAAACCAATTCCCAAAGAAATTCGGGTTCCAAAAAGTAGCCGACTAAGCATGTCTCTTCCTGCTTTGTCTGTTCCTAACCAATACGTTCGGTGCTCGATATGGTCTTCTTTGAATATTTTCACCAATTCTTTTTCAGAAATGGTTTTGATGTTTTGGGATTTATCAAGGTAAGTAATCATCCCCTTTTGAATTTTAAAATTGGCCGAAGAATCAGCGAAAATTTTATTGGAAACACCCCCATAAATTGGATGTACCAACTGTAGCATAGACAATTCTTCTGGTTTTTCTAACCTCCCATAAGGCTTAACAACCACATTCATGCCTTTAATTTCATAACTGCTGATGGGCATGATGGTGTACTTGTTTTCTCTGCCAAAAAACATGGCCTCAAAAAAACCTACGTCCTCTAAATCAATAGATTTGGTAACTTTCAACATGTCAACTTCAAATCCTGGAGTTTGTTTTTTGATGGTCCAGGCACCATCATTGCAATTGGGAGTTTTGTCAGGCAAAATCAGGTAACCCAAAATGGCAATCAAGTGCACAAGCACAATAACTACCAAACCAAACATGGCAGGATAATTTTTGAGCAACCTTTTTCGAATATAATAAAAAGGTGTTTTTATGTCTGATTTAGGGTCTTTCGTAGCCATTCAATGTTGATGAACTAAAGGGTGTTGTGAGCCAACAATCCTTTCTTAGATGCAATGTAATGATATTTTTTAAAATTTAATTCAAAATCTACCAAAGATATATTCTGTTCTTCTTCCTCCACCAGACATTTTATTAAATCCTGTTCCAAAAGTTGCCAAAGTGTGCTTTTCAACTCCTGGATTTCAATGGACGTATTGAATAACAATTCATTAAAATTACAGATAAAATAAAGCTCGTCAATGATTACAAATTCTAAGTCTGTCAATGTGTTATGGTTTATTATTTTACAATTCTGCCTTTCCAATTGTATTTTCTATGCCCGGAAATCAATCCGAAAATTACGACATAAAATGGATAGAGTACTACCAAAATTAGAAATGATTTTTTTTTGATTTTGATGGATGAATTTCCAAGCACATTAGCCAACAGCAAAAAATCAACGATAGCTTTAAGGAAATACAAAGTCAGGAACAATGGCAAAGGTAAATAGAACAATGCCAAGATGATTGCTAAATGGATACCCCAAACCAAGATGGCCATTACTTTGGTAAATTTATCCTGGTACAATGTCCACTTCCCTGCCCAACGAACCCTTTGTTCAAAAAATGAAGCAAACGTTGGGGCAGCATTGGTAAATACAGTGGCTTTGGGAGATTTCAAAAACCTCACTGCACCAGGATATTGCTGGTGAATATGGTGCATTAAAAACACATCGTCTCCAGAAACGGTTGGCGCTAAAAATTGATTAAAATCATTATAAATCAAGCGGTTGAAAGCCATATTGGCCGCATTGCTCATGACAGGTTTATTGTTTTCCATCAGGCAGGCACTTGTTCCAATAATGGAAGCAAATTCAATTTGCTGCATGTCTTGCCACATTGAACCATCGGAAGCAATAATTACTGGCGCAGCAATAAAATTGGCGTTTGTTTCCTGATAAAAATTAGCAATTACTGTTACCCAGGAAGGCAAAACATGACAATCTGCATCTGTTGTAACAATGAGTGCTGATGATGCATGTTGTACCCCAAATTTGATCGCTTTTTTCTTCCCAAATTCTCCTTCAGGCAAATTTAACACTGTTGTTGGATGAATGAAAGTACAGCTTTCAAGCAGTTGCATTCCTTGATCTTCAGAGTGGTCATTTACCAAAATAATGTCTAATAATCCTACTGGATATTGCAAAGCATTCAAGTCTTTAACCAAAGCCACCAGATTAGCCGCTTCATTTCTAAAGGCAATCACTACCGTCACCTGGGTATAGGGTTCTTTTTCATCGTTAAAATTTGGGATAGCAATCCAAGCTTTAATCAAATAAAGTGTGATTCCAATTTGTAATAATATGATAATTACCAACAACATATCAGCCTTGCTTTGAATTAGAAAAATAGGTTTCCAACAAATAATAAGCCCCCAATAACATGGGTAATAAAATATTCAAGATCCAAACCAACATGCTGCACAAAAATACGGTGGAAGCTGCAATTGATGTATAAGAAAAACTCCACAAAGCAGAGAACTCACGTATTCCCAAATCACCAAAAACATTCAAAGCGGGGATAAAAGTTTTGCCAAAATAGGTTAACATTACCGCGCTAATTACCTTCATTTTATCATAAGAATTGGCAAACAAGTGCAAAACCAACACAAATTGAGACACAAATACCAAGTACCTCAATAGAGACAATACAACAACTTTTAGGAGGATGATTTTTGTCACCTTAAAATTCAAAGAAGTAAGGAATTTAAACAGGAATATCGATTGGAGGATTTGAAGGATTTCAACGGAATAAAATATACAACCCATAACTACAACCATCCCCATTGTCATGATTGATACCATTGCTATTCCCAACTCGTTTTCAAACAAAAAAGCAACCCCAACTACTCCTCCCATCAAAGCCATAAACGATTGTACAAAACCTCCGAACAAACTCAAGATCCCAATATCCCAGCGGTCTTTGGAGGTAGATTGCTCCATTTTCCCTATGGCATCTCCCAATTGCTGGGGCATGATTAAGCCAAAAGAAACGCCTTTCATTACATTTTTCCAGGACTGGTAAAAACTCAATTGAAGGGTGGAATATTGAAGCAAATGCCATTTATAGACTTCCAACAACCAATTGACAGGCAACAAAACCACTGCAAAAATCAAATAAGGCAATTTACTCACTTCTAAACCTGAAGCCAATTGTAGTTGAATGCTTGTCCAAAAAAATTTGTTCACAAAAAAATGCTGGTACAAATAATACATCAAATACAGCAGAACCATAAATTTCAACACCAATACGAACATTTTCCAAGACCAAAATTTCATTTTTTGTTTTCCGTAAGCTGTTCTTAAAATTGTAGTTTGGTAAATTTACCTGATTCAAATTAAAATCTGTTACAAATATTGACATAAATGAACAAACTTCTCCACCAAGCATTATTTATTACACCAAACTAAAATCAGTTTCTAGAAATAAATACGTTTCATTTTCTAAATTGCATCATGATTTCTAGAATTGAAGATAAAGGAAAAATAATTTTGGGAATTGACCCTGGAACCAATGTGCTTGGTTATGGAATCATTCAGACAAGTGGCAGCAAAATGAAACTGATACAATATGGCGTTATTCATTTGTCAAAATATGCCAACCAAGCCTTGAAGCTTCAAAAAATTTTCGAAAGAATCTCTCAATTGATTGCAGAATATACGCCTGATGAAGTTGCTTTGGAAGAACCTTTTTTTGGTAAAAATGTACAATCTATGTTAAAACTTGGTAGAGCACAGGGAGTGGCGATGGCAGCGGCTTTGGCCAGAAACATCCCTATTGCTGAATACGAACCAAAAAAAATAAAAATGTCTGTTACCGGCAACGGTAATGCCTCTAAAGAACAAGTGGCTGCGATGCTACAAAAACTCTTGGATTTCAAAGAAACTCCCGAATTTTTAGATGCAACCGATGGCTTGGCCGCAGCGGTTTGTCACCATTTTCAAAATGGAAGACCCAAAGCTACCAAAACAAGTTGGGAAGCTTTTGTCAATCAACATCCAACTAAAATAAAGAAACCTTGAACCCTTTGTATGTAGATAAATTAGCCCAAAAACTCGCTCAAAGAAAAGCTGAAAACAGTTTTAGGACCTTGAGTGTATGCGAAGCTGAAACAGATTTCTGTTCAAATGATTACTTAGGACTGGCCCAAAATGAAGCTTTATTTGATGCCGTAGAAAACAAGGTTAGGTCTTTAAAAATCAACAACAAACTCGGGGCTACAGGCTCAAGATTAATATCCGGCAACCATGATTACTTCCTTCAATTGGAAACATTCTTGGCCAAGATTCACCAAAGTACCGATGCACTTTTATTCAATTCAGGCTATAGTGCGAACCTTGCCGTGCTCTCTACACTTCCTCAAAAAGGTGATACCATTATTTATGATGAGCTAAGTCATGCTTGTATAAAAGATGGTGCTCGACTTAGTTTTGCAGACAGGTTTACCTTTAAACACAATGATATTGAAGACCTTGAAAGAAAAATTTCAAAGGCGACAGGCAATATTTATGTAGCCATTGAGAGTGTTTATTCCATGGATGGAGATTTTGCACCACTAACTGCTATTGCTCAGCTTTGTCACCAACACGGTGCATGTCTTGTTGTAGATGAAGCGCACAGCACCGGCGTTTGGGGTGTTTCAGGTAACGGTTTGGTGTGTAATTTGGGACTCGAAACACTCGTACCCATACGCATCCATACCTACGGAAAAGCAATGGGTTGTCATGGTGCCTGTGTGATTTCTGGCCCTGTAATCAAACAATACTTGATTAATTTTGCGCGCTCCTTTATTTATACCACTGCAATGCCTTTGCACAATTTAGTGGCCATAGCATTGGCGTATCAATTTCTTCAGGAAAACCCTGATTTACAATCTTGCATTACCCATAAAATTGCATTGTTTAAAGCATTGACCAAATCAATTGCCGACAAAAAAGTGGATAGTTCAAGTGCCATTCAGGCCATTATTATCCCTGGAAATTCAGCAGTGAAAGCTATAGCAAACAAAATAAAAAGCCAGGGTTTTGATGTACGTCCCATCCTATCTCCAACGGTTAAGGCTGGTGCTGAACGACTTAGAATCTGTTTACACACGTACAATACCGACCAGGAAATACACAACTTAGCAAACTTATTGGTCACAAGTTTAGCCTGATAATACTAACATATTCAAAAACAAAATACCTACTCTCCCAAC
>CALPQG020000188.1 GCA_943325655.2 Bifidobacterium breve
GGTGTGATTATTCAACAATCAACACTCACCACTCAACACTATTATTCAACACTGCTATAAAAGAATGTAATTAACAGATGAGAGTAGGGTGTGATTATTCAACAATCAACACTCACCACTCAACACTATTATTCAACACTCATCACTCAACACTATTAAGATGAAATCTGGTTTTAAAACGTTACTCAAAGAACATGCGCTTTATCCACAAGAAGCGCTTGAAAAAGTGAAAAGCAATAAAAATGCTTTGTACATTGGGATTCCAAAAGAAATGGATCCAACGGAGAGTCGTGTTTGTTTAACTCCTGAATCTGTGGGTCTTTTGGTAAACAACGGCTGTGAGATTTTGGTTGAAACAGGCGCAGGCGCAGGCGCTAAATATACCGATAGAGAATACAGCGACGCAGGTGCTAGAATTGTTTACAGCACTTCTGAAGTATATGATGCAGACATTATTATCAAAGTCGATCCGCCTACGAAAGAAGAAATGACTTATATGAAGCCTGGGAAAACACTGATGTCAGCGCTTCAAATGGCTAAATTAACAGGGGAATATTTGGATGCCATCACCAAAAATAAAATCAATGCCATTGCTTTTGAATTCATAGAAGACAAAGCGGGTACACGCCCAATTGTGAGGGCGATGAGTGAAATTTGTGGCAGTACGGTGATGTTGATTGCTGGGGAATATTTGAACAGCGTCAACAATGGCCGAGGGATCATTTTAGGTGGCATCACTGGAGTTCCTCCAACCAAAGTCGTAATTATTGGTGCCGGTACGGTTGCTGAATATGCAACAAGATCGGCCATAGGGTTAGGTGCTGAAGTAAAAGTTTTTGACAACCACATTTATAAATTAAGGCGTTTAAAATTAAGTATTAACCACCATATTTATACTTCAGTAATTGATACCAATATTTTATCTGATGCATTGAAAGAAGCCGATGTGGTGATTGGCGCTTTGCGTTCTGAAGATGGGAAATGTGAATGTGTGGTTTCTGAAGAAATGGTAACGTCTATGAAACCGAGTTCGGTGATTATTGATGTGAGCATAGATCAAGGGGGCAATTTTGCCACTTCACAAATTTCTACCCACAAAAAGCCAACATATATCAAGTACGGCGTAATCCATTATTGTGTACCCAATATGGCTTCAAGAGTTGCCCGTACTGCCACCATGGCATTTAGTAATATATTGACGCCAATGCTTATTCAGATGTCACAAAATGGCGGTGTTGAAGAAATGTTGTTTGCAAAAAAATGGCTGATGAATGGCGTTTATGCTTACAAAGGAACGTTAACAAACTTGGCTTTGGCCAGAAAATACAACAAGGTTTTTAAAGATATTTCCTTGTTGTTTACCGCTAGCAATTAGTCCTCGGTTTTTTGTAAATAAATAGGCTGTAAAATATTACCTGCTGATTTTCCCTTTTACAGGATGAACATCCGGGCATTTGTTTTTGGGACGGTGGTGTTTGTTTTTAGGCTTTTTGAATGGATTATCATGGTAAATCAAGGCGATTTCAAAAGCACCTACGGTTGAAGTGGCATCATGGAGGGTAGATACATTCATGTCATAACTCAAGCCAATGCTCCATTTGTTTACCCCTAATTTGTAGGCGAGGTAAAAAGCATCGTGGTTGACAGGTGTTTTGTGATTGCCCAGCAGTCGGTATCCTATGCCAAATTGGTGGTAATCATTTTTTGTAAAATCCAATCGAAAGCCTGTAAATAATACTACTTCTGTTGCAGGTCCTTGCTTCATTAATAATATGGATGGCAAAATATCCCATTTCCCCCCGGCCGGAATGACCATGTCATGGTTGATAATCCAATGGATATACATGGGTGTTCCGACGGCATTGATAGACTGAGATGGGCGATTGAGGTGTAATGCAGCAATGCCACTTCGCATTTTGGTACCATATTGGGGGGCATTGTAAAAGCTTAGTCCCGTAGAAAAATCAGTGTATCCTTTTGAAAAATTGTTTGAATTTTCACCTGATTGTATGGCCGAATTATAAGATTTCCCATCCCATTGGTTGTCGTAAGCGGCTTTGCTGAAGTCGATAAATTTGTTGGCATAGCCATAATTCATGCCTAGACTAATAAACCTGTCTTCTCGTTGTTGTATGGATTTGTGGTACGCAAAATACAGGTTCATTTGGTTGGTGCTCAGGTTCAAATCACCAGCCTCGTCTTTGTATACCGCTATTCCCAGTCCGATAACATCATCGCCCATAAAAGGGAGTTTACTGAAATTTCCATCAAGGGCAAAAGAATAAGTTGAAAAAGGCGTGGCTCCAGCAGCATAGTCACTTCGGATTGATCTCCATTGTTGTCTCCAATTTACAGTTGCCCGAATTGTTTTTCTTAAATGTTCTGAATCAAACAATCCCGTATTAGCAGGGTTGATATACAATGGCGTTGCCTGGTATTGTGACCAATGGAAATCTTGGCCAAAACCGGGAATAGAAATAATGAAAAGCAGGTAGTATAGCAGTTTTTTTTTCATTCTACCAAACTAATATTGCCTTCTTTTTTCTCTGTCGTTTCGTCCCAGTAGGTTACATTTGCGGTGTACACCACTACCTGAGGGGTAAGTTTTTGCCCTTTGTAAGTGCCGTCCCAACCAATCGAGATGTCATTGGTTTGAAACATTTCTTCTCCCCAGCGGTTATAGATCCTGAAGTCAGCTTTTTTAATATTGATTCCCCTTAAGTAAACTTTTTCATTGGTCCCATCACCGTTTGGTGTAAATACATTGGGTACAAATATTCTTTTGCCACATGAATCTACCGGCAAAAGCGTGATGGTTTTGTATACTTTTTCTGAATTGTTAAATTGTAAACTGATCAGGTAAGTGCCAGCTTGTGTATAGGTATGTGAGGTATCTCTGTGTGTAGAAGTTTGACCATCCCCAAATTCCCATTTCCAGTTTTTAGTATTTCCGCACACCGTATCCAGGTTACTGTAAAATCCTTTCATGTCAATGGTTGCGGGAACACATCTTCCAGAAGAAACCAGCAAATCCGGTATTGGGATTAAGGTCGGTCTTATTTTAACCGTAATGCTGTCTTTCATGGAACAATTGTATTGATTTGTGCTATTCACCACATAAGTGGTATTGGAAATTGGCGTTGAAATGGTGTTGGAACAATTGGAACAAGAAAGTGTATTTGTAGGCGTCCAACTATAATTGTTTGCACCAACGGCATTCAATTTGGCCCCCGTTCCTGGACAAATCAAGGTGTCGCCGAATAAATTAAAGAATGGATTTGGATTAATCTCCAGAGATTTACTGATTGAATCAGCGCATCCATAAACGTTGGTTACTTTTAATTTGACAGCATGAGGACCCAAGTTTTTAAATAAATAACTCGTGTCCTGTTTTATCAAAGTGTCATTAGGGTTGTTGTCTATTGTCCATTTCCAATAGGTGGGAGTGCCCACAGAAATGATAGATTGGTCTTTGAGCAAAGTTAATGCGTTTAAACATAAATCTTTAAGGGTAAAATTGGCTTTTGGGTTTTTTACAGGTTTTACTTTTACAACAATGCTGTCTTTGGTGGTACAATTAAAAGCGTTGGTGGTATTTACAAAATATTTAGTGTCTACTGGAGGTTTTGCCAAAGGGTTTGGGCAATTCGAGCAGGTAAGTGTGTTTGAAGGAGTCCAAAGGTAGTTGTCCGCGCCATTTGCAAAAAGTTGAGCACTGTCATCATTGCACATGATGGTATCACCAGATGCTTTGACAAATGGGATTGGAAATATTTCCAGCGGTTTGGTTATAGAATCCATACAGCCATTTTCATTGGTCACTTTTAATTTGACATAATTTATCCCTAGAGTTGTAAAATAATAACTGGTATCTTTTTTTATTAAGGTGTCATTAGGATTCAGGTTAATGGTCCATTTCCATTTCGTGGGAGTTCCTTCTGAAAGCACTGATTTGTCATGCAGCATCGTAATGGTATTCAAACAATGGTCCCTCATGTCAAAATCTGCCCCGGTGATTTTGTTGTATACGTTTACTTTTGCAATCGTAGTATCGCTACAATCAAGTGTAGGGTTAGAAATTAATGTAACGGTATAGGTTCCCAAAGCAGTAAATTGATGCGTTGGATTTTTAGCTGTAGAGGTATTCAAAAGGGTAGAAGAAGGGTCTCCAAAATCCCATAAATAGGAAACCGCTCCGATGCTTAAGTTTTTGAATGCAACACTTAAATCGCCCCGGCATTGCACAATTACTTCAGGAATAACAGCCTGAGGTTTCTCCCGACAGTCCGTTACATTGAATTGAAAATCTCTTCTATGAATATCTAACAAAACGCCATTTCTAAATTCCTTCACACAAATTCCAACCACATATTGACCAATTTGACTCGGCTTTGCAGTCAATAATCCGGTTACCGGATCTATTTTCATGGCATCCGAACCCCCCAATTGGTTGTTGACATTATAGGGAGATTTGAATATTACCGTATCAAATGGAGGGGTATAGACTATTTTATTTGGGGTTGGCCATGGAATTAAAGTATCTGCACCATTATACGGCGTACAGAGTTCGTAAACCAAGGAATCACCATCTAGGTCTATGGCCGAATGGTCGAATTTTAAATTTACCTCATTGCAAATGAAGATGGGTGGAAATTTTTTAAAATACGGAGAACTATTGATGGGGGCTATGGTTGAATCCATCATTAAATGTTGGGTATAGGTAGTTCCTATTATTTCCGGGTTAATTATGTTGAGTATACTATTGTTTCTACAACACCGTTGATAAGCAAACAAATAACCGTCTTTTTTATAAGGAAGTGTAATGGTATCCGTCATTATTTTTTCCTCTACACAAATATCTGTAGGAGGAAGGCGGCATGAATCAGGGGATATAAGCGGTAAGGTATCACCGGTGATTTTTTTTTGAATTAAGGGAACGTAACCTAGGTAATTGTTTTGTCCATCAAAAATATAAAGAAACGTAGGATTGTCAAAATTGGGGATACCATTAAAGCAATCCCTATATATTTTAAAAGTGATTTCGTAGATGAAATTGCCATTGGAATCATTGCTCAAATATCGGTAGCTTAATTCCCCTCCAACGATATGTGTTGCCATAATTTTTTCCGTTTTAGCGAAAAAAAACAAGGCAAAAACAATCAATATGAGGCCGTTTTTGAATTTCATAACTAAGAATTTTCTTGTTTATTGGGCAGCAAAAGGTATGCTTTTTCTATTAATTATACAATGGTATAAAAGGAAACCTTTAAAAAATGAAAGAATAGTTTTGTTCTTGATTTGTTTTTCCAAAAAAGTAATTGATCTCCCAACCCAGCATTGGTGTACTGATTGTTTTATTTTGATCCGAATAATAATCTATGGTATATTTTTTTTGTAAGAGTCCAAATATTCCAACGTTTAACCTTTGTAATACAAGTGTGCTGATATTTAACTTGATTGTACTAAAATTAAATGTTCTTTTATTTTCGAGCGTAATGTATTTTTCATCAAACTCTTTGATGATATAGCCATTAAAAGCGAGCATAGTTCTGATGGGAATTGTTTTTCTTATATTGAATTTATAGGCCAAGGCTACCCGAAGGTTGGTGATTAGATTCATGTGCGTTTCAATAGTCTTAGAGTGCGTTTTAAGTAAAGATGAACCTGCGTCTATAGTCACAATTTTCACTTGAGAAAACGTAAATCCAAGTTCTTTTATAAACTGAACTTTGTAAATATTGCCATTGTGAATGATGTTTGGCTTGATGCTGAAAATGTTAAAATCCGGGTCAATCGCAAGTTTTGGATTGAGACCTAAGTGA
>CALPQG020000189.1 GCA_943325655.2 Bifidobacterium breve
ATGTAGGCGCGTTTCAAGCACAAGGTGGATCGATGATTATGTTGGCAAAAGGCAATAGGTCTAAACAAGTAACCGAAGCCTGTGCTAAGTTTGGAGGATTTTATTTGGGCTCAATTGGTGGTCCCGCGGCAATATTGGCTAAAGAAAACATCAAATCGGTAGAAGTGCTTGATTTTGAAGAGTTAGGTATGGAAGCCGTTAGAAAAATAGAAGTAGTTAATTTTCCTGCGTTCATTATCGTGGATGACAAAGGAAATGATTTCTTTGCGAATATGTAATTGTTATAAAGTTGTCAAATCTGAAAAGATTTGACAACTTTATTTTTTAGGATAACGTTTGGGGTTTCTTTTGTTGTGGAAACATGAAATAATTTTAATGATTTTTGAAGTTTCATTAACAACAAAAAAGAGTGAATAAGGATAATTATTTAGTTTTAGAGATCGAATATTTTTATATCTAATTCTGAAAAATGGATTTAAGCTTAACGATTTATAACTTTTTTGGAGTTCTAAAATGAAAAGTTGAGGTGTGCTTATACTATGCAACACATAAAAATCAATAGCGTCAATAATTTCTTTTTGAGCTCGAGGTGAAATAATTATTTTATAGCCCATATTTTTTATTCAGCTGATCAATAGAATCTTCGGCAGATAAGTATGTTTTCTCATCTTCTAACAATCGTTCATCTAAAACAGATTTCATTTTTGTAGAAAGTTCTGGATTCCCTAAATCTTCTTCCACAATTATTGTAATAGGTTTTGACTTAAATGTAGCTTTAATGGCTTCTAAAAGCTCAATGTTTACTTCTTGTGCTGATGTTAAATGATAAGTAGTATACATAATATTATGATTTATAATTTGTAACTAAAGCCTGTTTTAAAGTGTAACTCTACTTAATCAAAGATAGTTTCTTTAAAATAGTTTAACAAGTTTGGTTATTGAATTTGAAAAGTCAATAAAAATGAATTAAACCACAACTAATTATCGTTAATACCTACTCAGCCACCGCCAATTCATGAGTTTTGCTGAATTTTTCGAAGGTGTTCTGAGCGTATTCTTTGGTCAAAACAAATGTTTTTACATCAGGATTACTTGGAATTTCGAACATCGCATCGCTCAACATTTCTTCGCAAATTGACCTCAGGCCACGTGCGCCAAGTTTGTAAGCAAATGCTTTTTCAACGATTAAATCATACACATCCTCTTCAATTACCAGGTCAACACCTTCCATGGCAAACAGTTTTTTGTATTGTTTGATCAAGGCATTTTTAGGTTCTGTCAAAATCAATATCAAGGTTTCTTTGTTCAATGGATTCAGGTGAGAAACGACAGGCAAACGACCCAAAAGCTCTGGAATCAAACCAAATTGTTTTAAGTCTGGAGATGTAATGTATTGCAATAAGTTTTCTT
Organism: Bifidobacterium breve; assembly: GCA_943325655.2. Lineage (GTDB taxonomy): Bacteria > Bacteroidota > Bacteroidia > Cytophagales > UBA9547 > CALPQG02. The sequence continues at coordinate 1,411 of CALPQG020000189.1, forward strand.
CATCCACTTTTTTTGTTGATTTGCTGGCGCTTCCAAAACCAAGTGGCCTTGTGTTTAGTCTTGAACTGATAATCTTTGAAATGCCGTCAAATGCACCACCACAGATAAATAAAATATTGTCGGTATTGATGGTTATCATTTTGGCTTCAGGATGTTTACGACCGCCCTGAGGAGGTACGCTCACGATTGAGCCTTCTAATAATTTTAACAAACCTTGTTGTACACCTTCACCACTTACATCGCGGGTGATGGATGGGTTGTCGCTTTTGCGTGCTATTTTATCGATTTCATCAATAAAAACAATACCTCTTTCGGCTTGTTCTACATTGTAGTTAGAGGCTTGTAACAAACGCGTTAACACAGTTTCTACGTCTTCTCCAACATAACCTGCTTCTGTCAATACGGTAGCATCAGCAATACAAAATGGAACTTCAAGCATTTTGGCGATGGTTTTTGCCAAATAGGTTTTGCCTGTTCCGGTTTCTCCCACCATGATGATATTTGATTTTTCAATCACCACATCATCTGATGAACTTGACTGCATGAGTCTTTTGTAATGGTTGTACACCGCTACAGAAAGCATTTTTTTAGCATCGTCCTGGCCAACTATAAATTGGTCAAGGTAAGCTTTCATGTCTTTTGGTTTGATGAGGGTAAACTTAGCTGCTTTTGATTTCGAATCACCAACTTGCTCTTTAATGATTTTACCAGCTTCTTCTACACAATTGTCACAAATGTGAACCCTTGTACCAGAAATAAGCATTTTTACCTCATTTTGAGGTTTTCCACAAAAAGAACAATGTTGTTGAGCAGCCATTTTAGATTTCATATTTTAGTTTGGTAGAGACTCCATAAAAATAGGGCTTAACTTCTGAACAAAGTGTAAACTATTGTACCAGGTTAAAATCTCTTGTTGGGATGAATAGAAATAAGCATTAGCGATTTTAACCGCTAATGCTTATTTATTGATTTGCATTTAAGATTTTTTAAACAGCGTTTTTAATCAAAACTTCGTCAATCAATCCATAAGCTTTTGCTTCTTCAGCAATCATCCAGCAATCACGGTCAGAGTCTTTCCAGATTGTATCGTAATCTTTGCCTGTATGTTTTGCTAAAATGTCATACAATTCTTTTTTCAATTTTTGAATTTCACGGGCAGTGATTTCAATGTCTGAAGCTTGTCCCTGAGCACCTCCAAGTGGTTGGTGAATCATGACACGTGCATGAGGCAAAGCTGACCTTTTGCCTTCAGCACCTCCAGCCAACAATACGGCTCCCATAGATGCTGCAAGACCAGTACAAATCGTTGCCACGTCAGGTTTGATGTAGTGCATGGTATCGTAAATTCCTAAACCAGCATATACAGAACCTCCTGGACTATTGATGTACATCAAGATGTCTTTTTTTGCATCCACTGATTCCAAAAACAAAAGTTGTGCTACAACGATATTTGAAATATAATCGTCGATGCCACTTCCTAAAAAAATAATTCTATCGGCCATTAATCTTGAAAAAACATCGATTTCTCTGAAATTGGTTGTTCTTTCTTCAATTACAGTTCTGGTCATGTCATCCATTCTAGAGAAAAAAGTATCCATTTTCATACTACTGATTCCTTGGCCTTTGGTGGCATATTTTCTAAATTCGTCTCTATAATTCATATCCGTGTTTGATTTAATAGTACTGGTTACAAATGTAAAAAAATAGTCCTTTTTTCAAAGGACTATTTCAAGGTTTTCTTAACTATCTTAAGCGTCTTGTCTCATGAGGTCTTGAAACTGTTCAACGTTCACTTTTTTGGTAGCCAATTTGATGTTTGAAAGCAAATGTTCCATTGTTTTGTCATGTACGATTTGCTCGTATATTTTGAGGTAGTTTTTGCCTTTTTCTTCTTTTAAATAATTGTCGGCAAATTTATTTAAAAACTCTTCCATTTGAGCATCAAGTGGCATACCTCCAAATTGTGTACGCATCATTTCTTTGGTTTTGTCAAGAACCTCGTTGTTCTCCACTTTGATGTTGTTTTTTTCAGCCAATTGGTTTTGAATCAAATTCCATTTCAATTCTTTGGCATAATAATCAAATTCAGTTTCAATTTGCTCCTGAGAGATTTTGCCTTCATTGGTGGTCAATAACCATCTTTTCAAGAATGCTGAAGGAAGGTCAATTTTAGTGTTTTCAACCAAGGCTTTTTGCAATTCCCTGCTTAATAAACTTTTGCTTTCTCTTTTGTAATTGTCTACAATGGTTTCTTTCAATTTAATGTTGAATTCTTCCACAGAAGTTACGGCATCTTTTCCGAAAACTTTGTCAAACAATTCCTGGTTCAGTTCAGGCAATTTGGTATGACGCACAGTTTCAACAGTAAATTCAAAATGGCCAGACATTGTTGCTGCTACTTCATTGCTTGCTCCAGTAAAGTGAGCAATTACCGCTGCATCATTGTCAAATGCTTTTTGAATATCAAAACTTACCGTATCTCCAACTTTTAAGTCGATGAACTTCTTCAATTCAGATTTGGCTAATTTAGAAGTAGGCAATAAAGTTGTAGATTCAAAGGTGCCTGCTACTTCTTTTAATTTACCGTTGATGAAGTCGCCTTCTGAAGAAGTTTCCACATCTACCATTTCACCAAATTGTTGCTTTAAGTTTTCAAGCGTTTCTTGAACACTTTTTTCGTTTACTTCAATATCATACGCCGTAAGGCCTGTTTTCGCTGTCAAATCAACAGTGAAATCGGGCACAAGACCAAGGTTGTAAACAAATGCGTAATCCGCCTCGTTGTTCCAAACCACAATTCCTGTTGCTTCATTGTCTGGAAGTGGTTCTCCTAAAAGCCTTAATTTATTTTCGTTGATATAAGTATTGATACTTTCAGCAAGTATGGCACTTACTTCTTCCACCAAAAGACTTTTACCATACATTTTTTGTACTACTGCTGCAGGTACTTTTCCTGGTCTAAAACCTTTAATAGAAACTTTTTTAGTATAATCTTTGATTTTGTGATCAACTTTTGATTTGTAATCTTCTTTCGTAAGCTTCACTGTCAAAGAGGCGTTTGCTGCGTCTTTTTTGTCGAATAAAATTTCCATCTAATTGTTTGTGCTTCTAATTGTTGAATTATTCAGAAATAAAAAAAGTTAACAATCGAGATTTTAAATCTATTGTTAACTTTTTTTGTTGTGCGGGTGGAGGGACTCGAACCCCCATGCCTTGCAGCGCTAGATCCTAAGTCTAGTGCGTCTACCAATTTCGCCACACCCGCTTTTTACTTAGTTTGCAAATGTAGTACACATTTTTTGAAGTGCAAACTTTTAGGAGTATTTTTTTCCTTTTTTTGTGTTTACACGTATAGTTCTTAACTTCGGGGAACCTGTAATTTAGGTTCTCGGTTTTCAGTAATCGGTTTTCCGTTTGTTCAATTAAGTAATAGCTAAAGTTAAATCACTTTTAATCTATTTATTACTTAGTAGTTTAGGCTGAAAGCAATAAACTGTGAACCGAAAACTGAGAACTGAAAACTAAAAATATGCTTGAAATAGATATTGAGAAAGAGAATAAGGAAATTTTAAATCGTTACCGTAAATTGTTACGATTGGCAAAACCTATTCTGAAAGACAATGATGCTAAAATTATAAAAAAAGCATTCAATACTTCTGCAGAAGCACACAAAGACATGCGCCGTAAATCAGGCGAACCTTATATTTATCATCCTATTGCGGTTGCCCAAATTGTGGTGGAAGAAATTGGATTGGGCACAACTTCTATTGTCGCTGCTTTACTTCACGATGTTGTCGAAGATACCGATTTAGAAATCAGTGATATAGAAAGGAGTTTTGGGGCAAAGGTTGCCAATATTATTGATGGCCTCACCAAAATTTCAGGCGCTTCTGAGCACGGAAGTTCTCAGCAGGCAGAGAATTTTAAAAAGATGATTTTGACACTCTCTGATGATGTGAGGGTAATTTTAATCAAATTGGCAGACAGACTGCACAACATGCGCACACTTGAAAGTATGCCGCGTGACAAGCAGTTGAAAATTGCATCCGAAACTATTTTTTTATATGCTCCTTTGGCTCATCGATTGGGATTAAATGCCATTAAATCTGAGTTGGAAGATTTGTATTTGAAGTATTCTAATCCTTCAGTGTACAAATCCATTCTTCATAAAATGCAGCAATCCAAAATTGCGCGCGAAAAGTTTATCAAGGATTTTATTGCTCCTGTGGAATTGGAACTTCAAAAATCTGGACTTGATTTTACCATCAAAGGAAGGATGAAATCTATTTTTTCTATTTGGAATAAAATGAAAGCTCAGAATATTCCTTTTGAAGAAGTGTATGATTTGTTTGCGATTCGTATCATTCTCAATACCCCTTTTGAAAACGAAAAGAGTGCCTGCTGGCAAG
>CALPQG020000190.1 GCA_943325655.2 Bifidobacterium breve
AAACCTAAAAGCATAGAGGCACTCCCTTTATTGATGGCTATTTCAATCATATTCAAACTATTGAAGAATACCACGCATTCTCCTTCTTCTACGGAAGTATAACTTTGGTGCAGGGTATAAATTTTATGTCTTCCAAATCCAATCACGACCGAACGTTTATCCCAAAACTGATTAAAAGCATTTCTGGAGATGTTGGTTATCAAGTTTCCAAATCCATCGACATGAACCACATTGCCTACTATTGCATTTCTGGTAATTCTCAACTGACGGTTCAACATGGTATTGATTTCCGTAAGCTGACGTCCTAAATCGTAAATATTTTTACCATTCGCCAAAGCCGTGGCTGCGGGTGCCAAGATGTTTTTAGCCGAAAAACTATGTAATTCATCATTTTCTCCATTGAGTTCCACAATAGACGTAGGTACTTTTTCGCTTACCAATGAGAATATGCCATTGTCAGTGCCCACAAAAAAGTGTTCTTCCATTTTAACGGCAATAAACTTTTCATGACTTTTGAGCTGTGAATTGACTGCAACCAAATGCACACTGCCCGCAGGGAAATCTCTAAAAATAGAACTCAACACAAAAGCACCGTGTGCAATATCAAATGGCGTTATTTCATGAGAAATGTCAACTATTTGAGCACTAGGATTGTACTGAAATATTTTAGCTTTTACCGCAGCTACGTAATGATCTCTGCGACCGAAATCAGACATAAAGGTAATTATTGCCATAATTTTTGAGAAAAAGCATTAAATTTGATTGCTTACAAAAATACATAATTTTTGTATCTAGCAGTACGTAATACTTCAATTAAAGTTAAGCAACTTGGACGACTTTATATTTACCCTGGAAAATATTTCTCCTGTGGAGTTTTTTGGTATTGAAGATGAATACCTTAGGATAATCGAAAACAGTTACCCTTCTAGTAGAATTATTCCCCGTGGGAATGAAATTATTGTAAAGGGCAGCTCAAAAGACGTATCCAAAATTGAAGATATTTTCAATGCACTCCTGACGCACTTCCACAAATACAACCACTTAAATCTTGAAATGGTTGAAGCCATCGTTAAAACAGGCACACAAACACCCAGTTCAGGAGATGATGATGTAATTGTATTTGGCAACAAAGGAAATGTAATCAAAGCACGAACTACCAACCAACGGAATTTGGTAAAGGCGGTAAATGAAAATGACATTGTATTTGCTTTAGGTCCGGCTGGAACGGGGAAAACATTCATCTCTGTAGCACTTGCGGTGAGGGCTTTAAAAAACAAAACGGTTAAGAAAATCATATTCACCAGACCTGCTGTAGAAGCTGGTGAAAATCTTGGCTTTTTACCTGGTGATTTGAAAGAAAAGATTGATCCTTATTTAAGACCAATTTATGATGCTTTGGGAGAAATGATTCCTTCAGAAAAGCTTAAAATATACCAGGAAACCAATATTATTGAAATTGCTCCGCTGGCCTATATGCGTGGAAGGACGCTCAATAATGCCTTTGTGATTTTAGATGAAGCACAAAATACCACGCCAATGCAGTTGAAAATGTTTTTGACACGTATGGGACCCACCTCTAAAATGATTGTCAATGGTGACACGTCTCAAATTGACCTTGCACCCAAACAAAAATCTGGTTTAATTGAAGCCATTCCAATCCTGCAAAATATTAAAGGTATAGGTTTCGTTACCTTAGATGCTAGAGATGTGCTTCGACACAAATTGGTGAAAGACATAATTATAGCCTACGAAAAAAATAATAAATCCTAAATATGTATAAATTTTTAATGCTGATTTCAATACTTTTTATTGAACAATTCCAATTGTGGGCACAGAACGCGCCAAATGCGACGGAGACGTTACACAGAAATTGTGGAAGTGATGAACACAAACAATACCTTGAAAAAAAATATCCTTTACTCAAAGAAAGGAGTACACAATTTGAAAAAGATTTGAGCAATCAAATTCATTTAAATAGAATCTCTAGAAAACTGACGCCAACAGAAATCATCACAATACCAGTGGTTGTTCATGTGATTCACAACAATTCCTCTGGAATAATTGGAGGAACAAATATTAGTGATGAACAAATTTTATCTCAAATAAAGGTACTAAATGAAGATTACCGAAAAAAAATATTCACCAGAGGTTACAACACCAATATTGCAGGAGCTGATACCAAAATAGAATTTTGTTTGGCTGCCACAGACCCTAATTGCAATCCGACAAATGGAATAACGAGACATTATTCAGTCAAAAATAGTTTTGATATGAATAATGATAACATTTTGATTAAATCATTTGGGTATTGGCCAAGTGACCAATACCTCAATATTTGGGTATGCAATATTGCCAATGACGTAATTGGCTATGCCCAATTTCCCAACTACTCCACTTTACCAGGACTCAATCAATATGAAAGTGGGCCAATTACTGATGGTGTTGTGATTAGAAGCTCTTGTTTCGGAAGTGAAACGGGTACAGCAAATAAAGGAGCCTTCAAATATGGAAGAACAACTACCCATGAAATTGGTCATTGGCTTGGACTTAAACATATTTGGGGAGATTATGAAAACGACAACACCTGTGATTCTGATTATTGTGATGACACTCCTCCTCAAAGTTCCCCTTCTACTAGTAGTGATGTTTTTTGCCAAGATAAATTTTCATTGTGTAGTGGAATTCAATATAAAAATATGACTGAAAACTACATGGACTATTCGGCTGATATATGTATGAATATTTTTACCAACGATCAAAATACAAGAATGCAAACCGTTTTGAGCGTGAGTCCGATGAGAAAAAAGCTTTTGACCTCTAAAGGATGTGAACAGACAAAAATTGTGCAATACCCCTTAGCAGTAGATTTTGACGAAAATTTAGCTACAGACTGGCAAATAACCAATTCTGATACCACTGACAATCTATCAAAATGGACCACCTCATCTCCTGGTGCTAAACTTAGCAATTATGCCATCAGCTGTAACCAATTCAATAGCAAAAAAAATGGCCATTATAGCACCTTTGATAGTCCATACGTTAATTTTACAAACGTAAATACACCATTTTTGCAGTTTGACATTGCTTATCCAACCACTCCAAATAACCTGACGGACACACTAATTGTATACTATGCAAAAGGTTGTAGTTCAAATGCATACATCCCAATGGATACCATTACGGGGGAACGATTAATCACCACTAGTGTAATTGCAAACAACTTTACACCTACCGAAAGTGACTGGATAACAATTAAAAGAAGTCTTCCTTTTTTTAAAAATTCTGCCCAATCAAGAATCAGGTTTAAAAGTATAAGCAGTAAAGCCAGTACCATTTTTTTAGACAACATCAATATTTTTTCCCTAAACACCAATTGTTATGTAGCAGATAATAAAGTACTCTATTATGACAGGACAAACTTACATGAAAATGAATCCGCAGAGATAAAAATTTATGACCTCAATGGTAAAAACATCATCAACCTTAGTATAGTTCCTGACAAAACACAGCTATTTACTTATGACTTAAGTTTCCTTGCATCAGGCATGTACCTTACTTCAGTCACTAAAAATACAACATCGTTTAAAAATAAATTTATCATTACCCAATAAGACTCACATTTAACACTTTTTTGTATGACTTTTTCATTTTTATCATGGGATAAATACCCCTTTTTTAGGTATGTGCTGTTCCTAATTTTAGGTTTATGGCTTGCGAATGAATTTCCTGTACAAGTTCCTATTTCCTTACAAGCAATCTTTTTTAGCTGTGGCATTTTACTATTAATGGTATTGCAACGCAACAATTTTTATGGATACATCGCTTTGTTTTTTATAGGGGCCTGTGGATACCTTTCAGGGAATAAACAGGAAATTCCGAGAAAACCTGCTATTCATCAAGCATTTATTGGTACCATAGAAAGTTTTGTAGAAAAAACAACAAAAGGTGTTAAAGTAATAATCAACGTTGAACAGACCTTAAACAATTCTCCAAATAACATCAGTCACACTTTCTTAAAAGCCAATGTATTTATCAATGCGCAAGGTCAAGATAGTAACTTAAATTATGGTGACAGGATAAAAATTAAAGGTGTTTTAAAAGAAATTCAACCTCCCGAAAACCCTGAAGCATTTGATAACAAAAAATACCAAAATCAAAAAAATATCTATTACCAATCATATTCTGAAGAATATGAATTGATCAATAAAGGAAATCAGTTCCATATTTTTAATATTGCCGAAAAGACGAGAAGTTATTGTGACCATATTTTCAAACAATATGTAAAAGGTAAAAATGAATATGCCATAGTTACCGCAATGCTTTTAGGCATTAGAAGTCAATTAGATTATTCTATCAAAGAAGCCTACTCCAATGCAGGAATCATACATATCATTGCAATTTCGGGCTTACATATTTCACTCTTTTTTGTGTTATTCAACGGCTTAATTTCAAAAATAGTTAAATCTCCACTCATTGTCATCGTCACCGTTTTGCTATTTATTTGGTTTTATGGAATTGTCACTGGCTTAACGGCTTCGGTAGTTCGGGCAGTATTGATGCATACGGTTATGTTGACAGGGCAACTTTTTCAACGCAAAACAAACTTCTTTAACAATACCTGTTTCAGTGCCTTTGTATTGTTATTGATAAACCCCAAATATCTCCTGGATATTGGATTTCAATTGTCTTATTTGGCGGTTACAGGATTAGCATTGTTTGAAATGTATTTCCCTAACAAAATGGTATTCAGATACAATATTGTAAATACTATTTTTGAAATCATTCGGGTAACTTTAATTGCTCAATTGGCTACATTTCCAATATTGCTATTCTATTTCCACAAAATATCTTTTGGTTTTTTACTAGCGAATTTATTGGTTATTCCACTATCCACCTTTATCATTTGGCAAAGTATAGCCCTGCTTTGCACCTCTTTGCTCCATATATCTATAACCTCAAAACTAGGAATCTTACTTACATTCAGTACTTCAATAATGAATTTCATTGCATTGAAAATAGGTACAATTGCTAATGCTACGATTGAAAATATATCCTACAGTAGTATTGAATGCATATTCATGTATTCTCTGATAATTGTCATTTTAATATATTTCAAACATCCTCAAAAACAGTACTTCTGGCTATCTTTAGTGTTGATGATTTTCCTCTTTGGACTAAGAAGTCTATTTTATTATTCAGGCAACCACCAACATCTATTGGTTATTTATGCCTTTAAAAATAACAGTGTTGTTTGCGTCATAAATGGCCATACATGCAAAACTTATTGTCAAAATACACCTTCAATTTATGACCTTAAAACCATCCAAAATCTATATGTCAAAAGACAAATTACGACAATCAAACAAGTTAAACTTATTTCAACTTTTCAAAATACTGGATTCATTCCACTGCATCAATCGTCACTTCTAATAATTAATTCTCCAGAAGTACCGATTTTCAAACAAAAAATTGAATATTTACAAATCATCAATAATGCAAAGTTCAATTGGCAAACACCCGTTGAATTTTATCCTACATCAACCATCATTATTGATAAATCTAATACCTGGAAATATGCCCACCAATTAGAGAATTTCCTTCTTTTACGTAACTTAAAAGTGCATAACATGTATAAGCAAGGAGCTTTCACCATTGACTTAAGCCAATATTTTACAAAAAACGCTATCCAATAATGATAATTATCACTGAAGTTAAAGAAAGAGTTGCTTACATAACCTTAAATAGACCGGAAAAGAAAAATGCGTTGAACGGCGAATTGGTGGAGGCATTAAAAGAGGCAATACATG
>CALPQG020000191.1 GCA_943325655.2 Bifidobacterium breve
AATCATACCTGCAGCAGTTTTGATATGTACCTTTACCATTTCACCAGTAGTATCTACTGATTCAACAGAAGAATTGGTAAGCACTTCAATGCCTGATTTTTTGAATGATTTTTCCAATTGTTTCGATACCTCTTCATCTTCCACCGGAACGATTCTTGGCATAAATTCTACAATCGTTACATTGGTTCCGATTGAATTATAAAAATAAGAAAACTCCACTCCGATGGCTCCAGAACCAACTACAACCATTTTCTTTGGTTGTTTTTCCAATACCATCGCTTCGCGGTAGCCAATTACTTTTTTACCATCAATAGGTAAATTTGGCAATTGACGAGAACGACTTCCAGTGGCTAATATAATATGGTTTGCGGTATATTCAGTCGCCACATTTGCAGCATCGGTAACCATTAATTTCTTAGATCCAACCAATTTACCTACACCAGCTATAACATCTATTTTATTTTTGCGCAATAAAAATTGAATCCCTTTGCTCATGCCCGAAGCCACGTCACGACTTCGTTTTACCACCGCTCCAAAATCAACGCTTGCGTCTTTTACATCAATTCCAAAGTCTTTGGCATGGTTGATATATTCAAATACCTGTGCACTTTTCAACAATGCTTTCGTAGGAATACAACCCCAGTTCAAACAAACCCCTCCTAGTTCTGCTTTTTCAACTACTGCTACTTTTAGTCCTAGTTGAGAAGCACGAATCGCCGCCACATACCCACCAGGGCCACTACCCACCACCATTACATCGTAAGAATTTGCCATAATATTATTTTGTATTTTATATTTCAATCTTGAATTGGGGATTTAAAAGTAAATCCGAATGGACAAATTTAACGCTACTTTATAAGATTCCAAAAGATGAGGGATATTTAATCAAAAGCATCCTTAAAATATATTCCATCCATTAAACCAATAAGTACATGAAAATGAAAAGCTATCCCTAAGCAATCATTTAAGCCAAGTACAAATTCAATATGACCAATTATAATCAATCATTTTTCAAGATAGCATTTGACAAACAACAAAAATAAAATGACACATTTTTAAAAAGCGCATCAAAGACAAATCATTATAATTATAAATTTGTGGACTCATTAACCCAAATAAATTTTGACTTTAAGTTGAAAGAAATTACTTTTGATTTATTGATACATATTTCAATTTTTAAAAGTAGTTTTAGAATTGAATTTGTCTTTTATTAAAAGAACCAATATTTATTGAACATGAAATTATTACAAGGAAAAATCGCTTTGGTTACTGGTGCTTCTAAAGGAATTGGTAGGGCCATCGCACTACAATATGCTGCGCAAGGTGCAAACGTTGCTTTTACTTACCTTTCTAGCATAGAAAAAGGACTTGCTTTGGTAGCAGAATTGGAAGCTTTTGGTGTTAAAGCGATAGGTTACCGTTCAGATGCATCTGATTATAAGGCTGCTGAACAACTCGTTGAAAATGTTTTGGCAGATTTTGGTACCATAGATATTCTTGTAAACAATGCTGGCATCACCAAAGATGGTTTGTTGATGCGCATGAGTGAAGAACAATGGGATACAGTAATTCAGGTAAATTTAAAATCAGTTTTTAACCTGACCAAAGCTGCTCTTAAAACATTCATGAAAAACAAAGCTGGTTCTATTATCAATATTACTTCTGTAGTTGGAATAAGCGGTAATGCTGGCCAGGCCAACTATTCTGCTTCTAAAGCTGGAGTTATTGGTTTTACTAAATCTGTAGCCTTAGAAATTGGATCAAGAAATATTCGTTCAAATGCCATCGCTCCAGGATTTATTGAAACTGAAATGACTGCTGAATTGAACCCTGAAGTAGTGAAAGGCTGGACGGACAATATTCCGCTTAAACGTGCAGGAAAAGCCGATGACGTTGCCAATGCTGCGGTTTTCTTGGGTTCTGATTTGTCCACGTACATCTCCGGACAAGTATTGCAAGTGGATGGTGGAATGCTGACCTAGTTATCTTATAGTTGTCAGTTTACAGTAATCGGTTTAGCGTTTTTGTTAGCAAAACGGCAACCAATAACTTAATTTAGAATTACTGATTATCTTTATAAGCAGTTTCAAAAACTGATTACTGAAAACTGTTCACAGAACACTTAAAAATGATTCAAAAATTTGAAATATTAACCCAAAGTTCTCCCTTGTATTATGTACTTTGCGCGGGCCTTGGGCTTTTTTATGCTTTTATTTTTTATAAAAACAGCCTGATTGAAAACAAATTAACCACCTGGATATTAGCTAGTTTCAGGTTCTTGGTGGTCAGTATCATTTGTTTTTTATTGCTCAGTCCTATGGTGAAAACCATTACCAATGAATTTGAAAAACCCATCTTCCTGATTGCCCTCGACAATTCTGAATCTGTAGGTTTGGTGTATTCAAAACCAACACAGGATTCGATTATTGCCCAGCTCAAACAACTTGTTCCAAACCTTCAAAAACAAGAAGCAGAAGTTCATTTTAAAACGCTCGACAACCAAACATCATTGCCGGAACATCTTCCTTTTCAGGTAAAAAGCACCAATTACAGTACACTTTTGGCTGATATTGAAAACGAGTACGAAAACAGAAATTTGGTGGAAGTAATTCTAGCTGGAGATGGAATTATCAATGAAGGCGTATCTCCGGCCTATAAAATGTATCCTTTCAAAATTAGCACCATTGCTCTTGGCGATACTACTCCTAAAAAAGACATTGCCATCAAAGGAGTTATAAACAATAAAACCACTTTTTTAGGCAACAAATTTCCCATTGAAGTTCAGTTGAATAATTACGGATTTAAAAATACAAACGTAAATGTAAGTATTGCTAATGGTCAAAAAATCATTGCACAACAAAACATTACTTTGGGAGAATCTCACAATGAAATTCAATTTTTACTGGATGCAACTCAAAAAGGGATGCAGCACTATACCATAAATGTTAAACCCATCAAAGGAGAATACACACTTCAAAACAACCAACGACACGTATATATAGAAGTGATTGACGGAAAAGAAAAAATACTGTTAATCGCTGCAACGCCACATCCTGATATCAAAGCCATAAAATCAACTTTAGAAAGTATAGACAACATCGAATTGTCCCTCTATATTCCTGAAATCAATACTTACAAAGATGACAAATACGATTTGATTGTTCTTCATCAAATCCCAAACCTCCAAGGCATTGGAAATGAGGTATTGCAAAAAGTAATGGCAAAAAACACCTCCTTGTGGTTTATTTTAGGCAATCAATCTGACCTCAACCGTTTCAATGGATTGAATACCATTTCCAAAATCATGACACGCGGAAGAACAGTAGACAAAGTCGCGCCTTATTTCAATCCTGGGTTTGACAAATTTGATATTGACGATAACTTCAAAAAACTGTATCCTAAATTGCCGCCATTGAGTGTTCCTTTTGGAGACATTCAATTGAACAACAGCACAGCAACTATGCTGTACCAAAAAATTGGAAACGTAAACAGTACCAAACCATTATTGGTTTATAGCTTACAAACCGAACGTAAAATTGCTATACTTTTTGGTGAAGGAATTTGGCAATGGAGAATGGTGGCTTACGAACAAACACAATCTCATGAAGCTTTCGACCTGGTATTTTCAAAATTTACACAACTGCTTTCACAAAAAGTTGACAAAATAAAATTCAGGGTCTACCCTATTGAAAATGAAATTTTAAATACCGAACGCGTGGTATTTGAAACAGAGGTTTACAACGCCGTTTACGAACCCATATACGGTCAAAAAGTCAATTTAGAAATCAAATCTGAAGCAGGCAAAAAACTAAATTACAGTTATATCCTGCAAAAAGATGCACCACGTTTTGATATTGAAAACCTCCCTCAGGGAATTTATAAATTTACAGCCAGCACCATGCTCGATGGCAAAAAAGAAATTTCTCAGGGTGAATTTACAGTCAAAGAACTTCAATTGGAAGTATTCAATACCACTGCCAACCACCAATTATTGAGAGATTTGAGCAAGAAATCAGGAGGCACATTTGTGACTTTCAATAACATTGACCAGTTGGCCAAAAGCATCAATGCAAGTACGGCCAAACAAAAAATTCATTCTTCTGAAGAATTGCTTGAAATCATCCATTTAAAGTGGATTTTCTTCCTTATCCTTACACTGGTTTCAGCAGAATGGATCATCAGAAAAGCATTGGGAACCGGAGTATAATGGAGTGATGAGTTTTGAGTGTTTAGTTTTGAGTATTAAAACTGAAAACTGTAAACTGAAAATGTAAACTAAAAATTTAACACATGAAAGTACTTTACATCTCTTACGATGGCATGACAGACCCATTGGGACAAGCACAGGTAATTCCGTATTTACAAGAATTGTCTGAGCGTTTTGGTCATGAGTTTGTGTTGTTAAGTTTTGAAAAAGCAGACAATTACAGTGTACACAAAGAAAAAATCACAGCACTTTTAAAGCCTTATAACATCAATTGGCAACCACAAATGTACACCAAAAGTCCACCGGTACTTTCAACAGTGAAGGACATTTATGTGATGCAAAAAGCGGCCATCAACTTGTGTAAAAAGCACAAAATAGAAACCTTACATTGTCGCAGCTACATTGCAGCTTTGGTTGGATTGATGTTGAAAAAATCGCTCAAAGTGAAATTTGTATTTGACATGCGTGGCTTTTGGGCCGATGAACGTGTAGATGGAAAATTGTGGAACCTGTCTAACCCCATATTCAATACCATATATAAATTCTTCAAAAAGAAAGAGTTACAATTTTTTCAACAAGCCGATTATGTCATCAGTTTGACGCATAACGGTAAAAAAGAAATCTTGTCCTGGCCAGCAATTGATGCTTCGAAAATCAAGATTCAGGTCATCCCTTGTTGTGTGAATACTGCATTGTTTTCTCAAAGCAATGTTAAACCTGAATTACAAGAGGAATTCAGAAAACAATTAAATATCAGTGTTGATCAAACTGTAATTACTTATATCGGTTCGGTTGGCACATGGTACATGTTAGATGAAATGCTTGATTTTTTCAAAGTATTCAAGGCCAACAAACCCAATGCTAAATTCTTGTTTATCACCCCTGATAAACCTGAGCACATCTTAAAAGCGGTTACAGACAAAGGATTAGCGCCAAATGATTTTCCAATCCTCCAAGGAGAACGAGAATTCATTCCTACACTTTTGAGTTTATGCGCAGCTTCAATCTTCTTTATCAAACCAGCCTATTCCAAAAAAGCCTCTTCACCTACCAAACAAGGCGAATTAATGAGTATGGGAATTCCGGTAATTTGCAATGCAAACGTTGGAGACACAGATTATGTGGTGAATACTTACCACTCCGGCGTTGTCGTTGACGACTTTAGTGAAGCAGCTTACTTCAAAGTAGTTACAGGATTTGACCAACTGTTACAACTTAATAAACAAACCATTGAAGCTGGAGCAGAAGATTTTTACTCCTTGAAAAAAGGAGTTGAATTATACAATCAAGTATATGATAATTTGAAACCATAAATCGCCCAATTACAAAAAAAATCACTGACAATAATCATAATTAGGGTCTGCTGAAAAACTCGCTTACCCATTAATTTTCACTATAATTCTAACTTTTGTCACTTTTCCCCTTGATGAAAAAAGTAACCAACGAAAATCAAGACTCCGCCACGGCGGACAAGTTGTTAAAAAAATGCTACGAATTTGCTCCATTACGCTGAAACAAACTCGCCACTAAATTTGTTGAAAACTTTCAACAGTAGCGTG
>CALPQG020000192.1 GCA_943325655.2 Bifidobacterium breve
GCCATTCGTTCCCTCACAATATTTTAAAGCTTCACCCAAGGTGGTAATTTCAGCATCAGGTAAAGGAGTTTCTGTAATGGTAGTTATGGTTGAAGTTGCATTACATCCATTAAGTATAGTTTTTAAAGTCCAATCATCAGCAAGGGCATTGTTAATCGCTAAACTAGTGCTTGCTTCTCCTTGAGAAATTCCTTTTTTGAACCATTCATAAGTGGCACCAACACCAGCATCAGTAGCGGTTAAAATAACCCCATTCGTTCCAGAACAATAGGACAAGGCGCTCGAAGTAATAAATGCAATTGGTAAAGGTTTTTCTATAACGGTGAATAGTGCAGAAGTATCTTCACATCCATCTAAATTTACTTTTAATTTCCAATCTCCGGCTAATGCATTGTTGTGAGTCGATCCAGTTCCAACACTTAGGTTATTTTTATACCACTCATAAGTAGCCCCTGAAACTGATTGTGCCGTTAGTATAATTCCAGGATCACCTTTACAATAATCAGAATTGCTTCCAGTATTGGTAATGGTAGCAACAGGAACGAGTTTTTCTTTTACTGTTACAGGGTTTGAAACAGCAGCACAAGAAGAAGTAGGACTCACCACTTTCACTTTCCATTCTCCATAAAAAGCAGGGCTGAAATTTCTATGGGTTATAGAAGCTGAACTTTGAGAAATATTGTCTTTGAACCATTCATAAGTCATATTTGCTCCAGCATCAGTAGCTGTTAATGAAACACCATTAGGATTATTAGCACAATAGTCTAATGCGGTACCAGAAGTAGTTATTACTGCTAGTGGAATAGGATCTTCAACTACAGTAGAAACGGTTGAATTTGCAGTACAGCCTGTCAAGTTGTTGGTGAGTTTAACCGTCCAATTTCCTTGGGTAGCTTCACTAAAATACAAAGTACCTCCAGCAAGTCCTTGAGATACGCCATTTTTAAACCATTCATAAACGGTATTAACACCATCATCTTTTACAGTTAATTTTACTCCTCCGGTTCCTGCACAATAATTTAAATCAGTAGAAGTAATCTGAGCGTAAGGAATATCGATTACATCAATATCAATTTTGTTTCTAGCACTTTCACAGCCTTCAACATTTGTTTGAGAAACATAATAACTAGTATCTCCAACTACTGCTGAATTTACTATTGGCAATGAAATGCTTGAACCGCCAAAGACAGTAGTGTACCATTTGATAGTTGATCCAGTAACATACGTACTTAATTCAGGCGCAGGAGTGATGTTTAAACATGCTTTTACATGTGCTACAACAGGAGTAGTAGGCAATTGATTTACAGTCACTACCGCTGTATCCGTTCCTACACAACCATTAGCATCTATTCCTGTTACGGTATAGGTGATGGTACTTGTTGGGTTGGCAGTTAGTGTTGCACCCGTGGTCGCTGAAAGATTGGTGTTTGGACTCCAAGCATAAGTTGTTGCTCCGGTGACAGTAAGTGCTTTTGAACTGCCGGTACAAATGGCAACACCATTGGCTGTAACCGTTGGCAATGCATTTACGGTAACAACTACATTGTCTTTTTCTTCTTCTGTAGTATAAAATTCAATGGCGTCAATAAAGTTTCCTGAACTTCCAGGATCTTTAGAAGAATAATAAAATCTTGTGGTAGTTTGGCCAGCAGGAACTTCATAAACACCGGAGTAATACCTCCAAGCCAAGGCATCACTAAAAGAGCCAATTTTGGCATAAGGTCCACCAGGAGGGCCAACTTCGAATTCGATGGTTTCAGTACCACTTCTTCCTCTGTGTGCAAAGCCCCATATTAATTTTGATCCAGGTGTTGTTGCCATGTCCTGAAAAAGGGCAGCTTGCATATTGGCATTCAATTCAATAAACTGATTGCCTGAATAAGGAGTAACCCCCATGTCTTTGGTCCATATTTCAATCATATTATCCGTTGCAGTTGTTTTCCAACCGGTCACCTCACTTGCATTCTTTAACGCCCAACCACTGCCTATATTTGGCGTTTCAAAATCTCCATTTATTAAAGCGTTTTGTTTTTTCGTATAGGAGGTAACGTAATAGGTGGCGGTTTTCGTTGGTGTAGCAGTAATGGTACTGTCGTTTACATTTGTAAATGGTTCTGAACTTTCCCATTTTGGAGATTTTACATTTTTTGCATTAATAGTTACTGACTTTCCTTTACAAATAGTTAGCGTGTCAGGAATGATTAATTCGTTTTTACAATCCACATCTTTAACAGCACTGTTTGCACTTGAGCCTACTGTTTGACCACTTGCTCCAGCTAGTACTGGTACGCCATTGGCATCAACCGCTCCTTTTAAAGATAATCCGCTTATATCCAAATTTTTAAAGGAGGCTCCCCCTTCAATGGCATCAGCACAGCCATCGCCATCGCTATCTAGGTCTAAAGAATTGACTATGCCGTCATTGTCGGAGTCTTTAAACATAGGATAATTACAAAACATATCTGGAAAACGAATCCTCTGATCGTTCTTTGCTCCACCTGTACCAGCGGTAAAACCTAAATGTACACTAGATTCATTGTTAAAAACATTTGCTACTAAATCATTGGTGTAATTAGAGATTAAATTTCCATCAATTGAATAAGATAATGTTCTAGTACTTGCATTCCATTTAAAATTGACGAAATGCCATTGTCCATTTTCAATATTGGGTAATTTCGTAAGTGAATTTAAATTAGCCCAGGTGCTGGTAAGTTTTATTTGTGTATGGTCTTCGGGTACTTCACCATTATCCCAGGTGTCAAATTCTATGGCAATACCATTTTGAATGCCAGAAGCGCCTAAACCACTTCCAAATCCACCCACAGTGTTGATGCCATTCGGGTCATTATGGAAAATTATCGCTAAACCATCTGCTCCTCCATCATTTGAGCCTAAAAATAATTCAATGTTAAAATTAAAATCATTATTGAAATCAATTTTACCAAAAGAAGTTGCTGAACCCGCTTGGCTGTTCAAGTCTGGGGTTAATTGAATTTCTTTAACACTGATATATTTCGCATTACCTGTAATGTTAAAAACATTCGTTAATGAAACCTGATCAAAACCGTTTTCCACACAATCTAGTATCCCATCATTGTCGTCATCTAAATCGACGGTATTAAGAATGCCATCATTGTCTAAATCTGAATTTACGACAATGCTTATTAATATACTTGTTGTAAATGCATCTCCACAAGACCCTGAGGTAACCTTCCTTCTGTAATAGGTGTTTGTGGTTAATGCGCCAGGGGAATACGTGGGTGAAGTAGCTCCTGAAATATCAGTCCAAGTACTGTTATTGGTAGATTTTTGCCATTGATAGTTATAATTTGAACCATCGCCACCACTAGCAGAGGTGCTATTGGTGAGTGTATTAGGAGCAGTATTGGTTGAAATGGATTGTGCAGCACCGATACTGCCAGCATTTAATGTATTACAACTACTACAAGCGCCTGCGTCTATCCAGTTGCCCCAGCCTGCTTGAGCGTTTTGATCTGGTTGCCCTCCATTATTACCCCACCTGTTTGTATAATTTCTTCCATTATAACTTACAGTATTACCACTATTATATACAGTGCTCGAATTCCAAGGGGTATTACAAGCTTGTGCAAACAGATTGGTGTTGAAAGTTGATATAAAAAAAAGTGCTATTAATAAGTATTTATTGAACATACGTGGGGAAGTATTGCTTATCATATTGCTGTGGTTTTTTAACAGGGCTTAGCGTTGAACTATCATTTGTGAATACATTATCATGTTGATTTGCTGTATTTCAAATGGTGAAAACTAAGTTGTAAATATAAGTGTTATTATTTGAATCGTTACCTGATTTTGCATCCTGTTTTGAGAAATCTAAAACTCGATTATCATCTCACTTGATGTATTTGTTTCACTATCCCCTTTATCACTGCTATAAAATAGCCTTGAAATATGGTGCAACAAGGTTATTTATATCCCAAAATCTCTAGTTTAGTAACCGCTTCTTGTCAGACAAATAATTATTAAAAAGTAACAGCGTTTTTTGGTAATCAAATACGATTGGGAGGGGTAATTGATGTTTTTTACTACTATCTATTTAGTAATCAACCTGATATTGGTGTATTGTAATGGGTATGAATAATGAAAAAGCACTGCACTATTCAAATTAACAGCACCGTGCTTCCTAAATAAAATCAGCTAGAACCAATTTTTTATATTGTTTTATCTATTATTAAATGAATGCCTAACAAAATTTAAACCCATCATAAAGCATTATTTATGATGGGCATGAATTTTATTTGAAAACATTGATATAACCTTTGATGTGTATAGAAGGATGGGCGCAATTGATTAAATAATAATAGGTGCCAGATTCTACCGTCGTACCATCTTCATTTTTACCATCCCATGCTTGAAGGGGAATGTTTTTATGGATGACCTTTATTTTACGTCCCCAACGGTCAAATATTTCTATAGAAGCATTGGTGTATTTTTCAATGCCTGCTATTTCCCATAAATCATTTTGGCCGTCATCGTTTGGGGTAAAGGTATTTTTGGTTGCAATGTCACAATTGATAATGTCCACTACCATGGTAGAATCTAGCAACAAACAACTATTCAAGTATCCCTTCACGTTGATGCTGTTTTTTCCTATTGCTGGGAAATTGTAATTGACAGTGGTTTCACTTGCACTGTTGGGCTTTTCAATGGCTGCGTCATTGTTGATCTGCCATAGCGTTTTGTTTAAATAGTTTGGGATCGAAGCTTTTATAGTACTGTTAAAGTGTAAGCAAGAGTCTATGAGCTGAAACTTACTTAAACTTTGCTTTTCGTGAATATAGACGTTGAGGTAACGTTCTTCTGTACTTCCGCAGTAATCGGTAAACTGTAAGGTAAATGCACTGTTTTTACTTATTTTTTCAGTGATAGTATTTGCATTACTTTGTAGTAAGGTATCATTTTTTAACCATTTTAAGGTGTATCCCACATTTGATGTAGGGATTTCTATGGTGTAATCATCGCCTTTACAAACTGTTGGGTCTTCATTGGGTAGGGTAGGTTCATAACTTGGCATCACGATGATTGATTTGCTCACGGTTTCTCCCAAACAACTGCCATTGTAGCCTTTGATGGTATAAGTGATTTTTTGAGGTACCTTGCTTAGGTTATTGATTTGTTCAATAAGTTGTGCCTGATCAATATAAGCCGTTTGCGTATTGGTGAATGGCGATTTACTTTCGTTTGTCCATTGAAAGTTTGCATTGGCTATATCCATCTGAACATTTAATGCGATATTTTGATTGTTGCAAATGGTGTCTTTGGCCATTACCGTCACTTTTGGTAATTGACTCACAAGGTAGGGCTGCATGAAATTTAAATAGGAAGTCATACAGAATGAATCGGTAACCGCAATGAATTTAATGTTGCCATCATTGTTGGGTACCAGGCTAATGGTATTGTCTTCTGTTTTACTGTTAAACGTTTTTTGAATACCTTGATTTTCATACACCAAGGTAAAGCTTGGCATTCCTTGGAAATTGAGTTTTACCTGCAATGTGTCTCCAAAACAAATTACATCAGGAGAGGTTGCTGTTACAGTTGGATTTGGTAATGTGTTTAACTGAATTTTTAATTTTTCACTTTCACAATTACTAATTTCATTACTAGCCCAAAAGTATTGAGTACCAACTGTAGAAGAATTAATTACTGGTTGAAGTTGACTAAATGCGATGTCGTTTTGGTTTGCAAAC
>CALPQG020000193.1 GCA_943325655.2 Bifidobacterium breve
AGCGTGGCTCAAACAGTGTTTTGTTTTTAACCGCTTCATGGATCAATCCCGAGAATATCGGGATAACGCATTTTTTAAAAGGTCGTACGCAAGTCAATTCAAAGATTGCGCATGATTTGTTTGCACTTTAAAATCTATTATTAATCATAAATCACTGTTATTGATAATGTTAATACTTTTTCAGCAGGCCTAATTAAATGCCATAATTTTCGCTACTGCTTGGCAAAAATACTCCTTCAGCCCCAATTCCTAGCTTGGTTAAACTAGCGAATACTTCCTGAAAGATATCTCCTGTTAAGTCTTTTCACCAACGCCTTCATGGCTTTTAGCCACCACGAAGGATTGGTTGTTAGCGGTTCTGTTTTCTTGTCGTAAACCTTAAAATTTAAGAAGCTTAATGGTTTGCGATTGTCCGTTACTCACCAATTTAGCAAAGTAAGAACCTGGGATTAAAATGTTGATATCTATTACAAAGTATGGTGCATTCACCTCTTTGACCAAGACCTCCTCACCCAATACATTATACAATGTAATTTTGTCAATTGCTTTAGCTGCTTTGAAATACACATAATCTGTTGCAGGATTTGGATACAAGCTTACAAATTTTTCTGAATTCCCAATGGTTTGGTCTACAGATCCTGCAGCACAGGAGGGGTTAATTTGAGTACCCGGTGAACCTCCAGGGCAACCCACAAACCACGAGAGGCCATTATTTTGATCTAAATAGCCATTAGCATAGTTATACTCATTTGTGTAATAAGAAACCGCTGGCAGCGAAGACCAAGGCGCAACGCAGTTATAAACAAAGCTATTGATGATCTTACCCGTATTGTCAAATATTCGGATACCATCAGTGGATGAAAGACCAAAGTCAAAATTCCCCAATACATTATTGACCATTGGGTGCTTCTGAGAAAATTCGTTGAGGTCATTTGAAACAACAAGGTAAGCATTGGGAGCAATGTTTATTTCGGGGAAAGTATAAACATTGTCATTCTTTGAATCCTTGAAAACATAGGATGCAAGGTTAATCGTTGCCGAGGTATTGTTGTACAATTCAATCCAATCACCTGCATCGTATGATGGATCGCTGTTGTTGTAGTTGAACTCAGTCACGACAATTGGTTCTACGCATAGAGAATAAGCTTTTCCTGGAGACCCTCCAATGCAACCACAGAACCAACTTGCTGCATCCAATGGCAGTGTCGATAGTTTATTGTTTTCCAACGTTCTTCCCCAACCGTCGGCACATTTAGGGAAAGGTAATTCATCAGAATAACGGGCAGTTAAAACTAATTTGCCAAAAGGATTATACACCCTCACTGAATCCCACTTGTTACTCCAATCAAAGCCAGTACCACCAACAACATTACTGACCTCAGGATAGGTCGAATGAAATAAGTTGGTGTCTTCGCAAACAACCAGATAAGCCCCAGGATTCAAAATCGTTCGATCTTTAAAAGTAAATTTATCCCAATGGTTCTTAGTTTTTATAGTCCAAGCGGTTAAATCAATTGCTTCATTTCCAAAGTTGTGCAATTCAATCCAATTTCCACCGTCCATTGAAGGGTCAGGATTGTAATTGATCTCGGAAATTGTTACACTTTGTGGTTTTGGAGATCCCGTAAAATTAGCTACAAATAAATCATTAGTTGAAATGTTGTAATTTACACTTGCTTCTGTTAACGAGTGAGTAGGAATGGTTGCATTCTGCTCCCAATGTTGAAAGGTATATCCAGGATGCGCAACGGCTGTAATTTTAACGGGATTTCCATTGAAATAAACACCTTCCCAAGGAAGTTTTTCAGGAACAATAGTAGATATTTTTATGTAACCAGCTCCTTTAGGGAAGACATCTAAAGTTACGATTACTGTATCCACTAAATTAAAATGAGCTACTATTTGTTGCTTAACAACAGCATTTCTATGTGCAAATTGATCTAAATGCATGAAGTGCATGTTGTGGTAATGCGACATATCATCACTTTTATCTTCTCTCCAATGGCTAAGAGACCTAGGATAATCGGCTAATAGTTCGTTGTGCATACTTTCTGCTATTGGTTTGTATTGCTCTTCTTGAAATACAGTATTCATTAAGTCGGCGTAGCGATTGATATGGTAGTTCTTAAATTCTGGATTTTGCATTAAGCCATTATAAATCTCTCGAAATGGATTTGGATTTCCTCCAAAAAAATTTATATCTGAATAATCTCGGAACCATTCAAACATGTTGAAATTATAGTCAGTTCCATAACCAAGACCATATTCTAAGTCTTGTAAAAAGAAGCGCCATTTGTTATCATAAGTGCTGGTTCTGGCTATTTTCATGTTGTTCTGAATCCAATCGACATTGGCAAACCAATTTTCTCCTGCCATATAGTCTGAGAAATTATATAAATCTAGTTTCTTGTGGCAATCAGCAAAAAAACTTGGGCTGAGCGGATTGGAAGTCGTAATGAGATTTTTCATGTTATAAAAAGAAGAATCGTGGCCTTTAACCGTCCTCAGTGAGCCAGCACCATAGAAATAACTGATAGAAAGCAAATCCAGACTATCCCTATCATTTCCATAGTTGTTTTCAAAATAGCCTTCATTGGCTTTTTCTCTCAATTCATAAACGCCAAAATAATTTCCATTTATAAATACAACTGCAGGCGTGTACGCCTGAGCATTTACATTTGTATTGCTCATCATTCTCGTAAACAGCGCATCTCTTTGGGGATATTGATTCCAAAAATTACTTCCATTTCGAAGATACAAAGCATAGTAATCATTGATATAAGGTTTTTGAGGGATAATCGGGAAATGAATAGGCTTTCCTTCTCCAAAGATGGCGTTGGCAGGCTCAATGGTGACACTGTGTTGGGGATTGGAGCGGCTACCTCCAGCGCCACCATCAGGCTTAACAGATGAACGCGATTCAAATTGTTTTACGCCATTCTTATCAAAGTATTCCACTACACAAGGCTTTTTCCAATCTTGCCCCCAATTGTCAAAAATACCGCTAGCACCGTATAAGTCAACAGAATCTATGGTCAACAAAACAATTGGAAGTTCAAAATCTTCTGAGAATAAAAATGTCTCTGTTTCAATTATACTTGGCAACAGATTCGTCCCAACAGGGAAGCAGGTTACCTTGAGCACGCAATTATTATTTAGCACAATCGAACCCGTAACTAAAGTAGACGTGATATCAGGATCATTACCGTTTGTTGTATATCTTAATACTCCACCGGAAACTGAATTGTTAGTTACTGATACAGTTAAATTTGAACCCGTAAACACCCCTCCAACATTCACAATGGTAGGTTTTTTTTCATATCCACCAAAATAGGTAGATAAATTGTTTGAGGCATTTGGCGTTGGATCAGCAAACACAACTGATGTCGAGCTCCCATCAGGAAATTTCCCATTCGACATGTTGGGCTCTAAATCTAAAACGACCAAAGAATCTATTAAAACACCTGCAGGATTTGACAAATAAACAGTTTCTCCTGAAGCATTTAATTTAAAATTAGCCTCTAAATTGTCATCGACAACCTCAGCGAAATATTGATGAACAGTTCCTGAAGCAAAAACTTCTGGTTGATCATAACCAAAAGTAAGGTAAGGAATACAGGTTAAATCGGAGGACGTATTATTGACATTGTGAACTTCTATGGCAAAAACATTCGTCCCAATCACTAAAGCAGATTGAAGAGTTGCAAGATCAATATTGAATGTAGCAATCGTGCCACCTGTATATAATGTTGCTTCATGTTCAGTTGAAAAATCATCCCACAGAGGAGGAGTTCCATTTAAGCCCGATTTAGCAATTTCTACTCCATTTAAATACGCTACAAAACCATCATCATAGTCTATGTCTAAAATGGCTTTACTTATGGCGGCAACATTACTGCATTCAAATGTAGTTCTAGCATAAATTGTTCTATAGGGTCCAATTACATCAGTTGCATCATCACCATCTCCATAACCAATACCGCCAGTACCAGTTAGCCATGAACTACTGTTAAAAGCAGTACCATTCCAATTTGAAATTTCTTCTGTTGGGATAGTATAATGCCACATGTTCTCAGCAAATACGGAAGTTTCATAATGATTCACTGTATTTACTGTATTGTTTCCAGTGGCCAAAACAGTTACAAAACTCATTGGTTGAATTGTTGTCGCAGGGAAAATCCATTTATTTAAATCACTGAGGTCATCACTGAGTCCATATCCTTGCAAATTTAACGGAGACGAACCTCCGTTATAAATCTCTATCCAATCTGGACTCTCACCATTTGACAATAAATAATTACTTCCATTGCTGTTGCTTGCTTCGTTGATTTTTATTTGCCCAAACACAGTGATTGGGAATGTAAACGCAAGTATAACAATGGTATAGCTGAGTAGGAGGTTTTTCATTAAATGATATTATTTAAGAGGTTAGAAATTTTTTATTTTTAATTAGTTTTTACATAGTATAATGATAAGATAATCCAGATACAAAATTTGTGTTCGGATTTGAATGATTTAAATCACTTTGAATGAGATAATAGGCGCCAATAAGGTGTTTTTTAGTCAATTCATAATCTATGCCTGCAACATACCTTACTTTACTAAAGTTATTGTTTTCCATTTTAAATTTATAATATAATTCAGTACTCATATATGGAATGTATTTTTTATTTAAATCAAATGATAGAGTAAGCTTATTTCTGAAAAAATTTGTGATGTTTTTTCCGTTTTCAGAAGTACCAATATTTGTCATTTGAGATTGAAATTGAGTTCTATATTGAACTGCTACAGTTTTGAAAAACTTTTTTCGTACTATAGCAAACAAGTTAATTCTGTTTTTTGTATTGTAGTGGTCTTCTAAATTGTCTTTTTCAGCATACCTGTAGGCAATGCCTATTCTAAACCATTTATTGACTTTAAATTCGTCACTAATTTGACAATAAAATGTATTTAAATTTGAAATGTTATTGCCAAATCTAGTACAAACATCGATTTTAATTTCAGACCTTTGGCCTATTTTTTTGCTTACCGCCACTTTTGTCCATACTTGTGCATCATTTTCTTGTGCAATTGTATATGAAAGTGATGCCAATAAAATCAATAGGTTTAGTGAATACATCTTAAGCATGGTAATAAACATCAATCAAGGCCATATCTTTTAAATAATCAATTCTTACAATATTTACTTTGTAAATGTTTAATCCAGTTCTTTCTTTAAGGTCAACAATTAATTCAGGCAATTGTGCTGGTCTTATTAATGTTACATTATCATAGATGATTGGTTTTACGAACTGACGTTTAAATAAAATGTTACCGTCAAATAATAATACAACAGCAATTAAAATTGAACAAATAACAAGTAATGTTAGTATTGAAATTTTGATGGCACATATCATACCTATTGCAATAACAATAAATAGGTAAGTCATGTCTTTTGGAGCAATACCTTCAGTTCTGTAACGTAACATGGAGAAGATTGCAAATAGACCAAATGCCGCTCCCATAGATAATTTCACATGATTCATGACGTAAGTCAGTAGGAAAATGACCATGTTAAAGGCAAAAAATGTGAATAATATTTCAGATTTATTGTAGTTTCTTTGATAGATAAATCCAATAATAATGAGCATCACAATTATGTCAATGCCTGCATTTAATATGAATCTTGAATCGATATGAACTTCTTCAATCTTCTCTTCTTTTTTCTTTTTGTCTTTTTTCTTTTCTA
>CALPQG020000194.1 GCA_943325655.2 Bifidobacterium breve
ATTGTTGGGTACATAATACGAGTCAAAGTATTTTTTAATTTCCTTGATAGAAGGATTTTTTAAATGTTCAATGGTACCGATAGTCGTTTGTGTACCATAAGTATGTTTTTGAAACAAGCCTTCAAACATCAGTTCCCACACTTTTCTGCGGTCATTGTCGAGTCCTTTGTTTTTTTCTTCATAAACGGCTTCCAATTCGGTATGGAAAAGTCGGGGAGTAACTTCTCTAAATCTTTCCGCTTCAATTTGCGCCCATTTTTCTATTTGATTGCTAGGGATTTCGTTGACATAAACGGTTTGTTCTACATAGGTATATGCATTTGTTCCTGAAGCACCAATGCCGCCCAGCATTTTGTCGTACTCATTGGCAATGGCATAACTTGCAGCCACTCCGGATACGCTGTCAATTTGATGGTAAATGGATTTGCGTTTTAATGAATCTGTGGTTTTGCGGTATACTTCATAAAGGTTTTCAATTTTGTCAATCATTGGTTTTTCTTTTTCCCAATTGGCCGTTCCAAATTGCGAAGTACCTTTAAACAAAATATGTTCTAAATAATGGGCCAAGCCAGTAGCATTGGATGGATCATTTTTGCTGCCCGCTTTTACAGCCACAAAAGTTTGTATTCTAGGAGCATCTTTGTACACTGTCATGTATACTTTAAGGCCATTTTTTAAGGTATAAATCCTTGCTTTGAGCGGATCATTGGTAACGGTTTCGTAGGTGTATCCCGCTTCTGTGAGGGTTTGGGTTTGGTACTTTTCGTTTTGAGAAAATACGGTAATGTTAAAGCTAAGAAGTACAAGTAACAGTGTTAGGTGCTTTTTCATCTTGATGTATAAAAGGATTATAAATGCTAAATAATGGTTTTATTAACCAACAAATCTACACAAAAAAAGCATTTAATTCCTATAGTAAAAAGTATAAAATAGGCCAAATTTAAAAGGGTCATAATCGTGTTAATTGCTGCTGAGTTTAACCAATTTAAATTTGTTTTCAGGTCATTTTATTTTGATACAAATTATTAATTATCACCCGTTGGGTGAATTACAATATGCTATTGTATTATTGAACGCAGATTAAATGATATTGATTGCTAACATTATTGGCAATTATTTAATTTCACCCTATCATATCGACAGAAGAGAAAGCTAGACTTTCATCACAAATTTGTGATTCAATTATGCATCATTTTCTTATTTTAAGAAAAAAAGGATAAAATTCACCTGGATGTAAAGCCCTTCTCCTTCAGGAGAAGGGTTGGGATGAGGCCTGAATCAGTGAATAGAGTATGGTATTGTTTTAATGCGTTTGCCCTGTATGATATGACTTAAGGTTTAATGTCTTGAATATATTGTTAATTTAAGTGAATTTTTCAGTACTTTTGTACGCTTCATGATTTCAAAATATACCATAGCGCAAGTACAACAAACGGCTGACATTTATGATGTGGTGAATGATTATACGCCTTTAAAAAAGCGTGGTCAGAATTTTACCGCTTGTTGTCCTTTTCATAACGAGAAAACCCCCTCATTTTACGTCTCACCTGCCAAAGGTATATATAAATGTTTTGGTTGTGGCGCCTCTGGTGATTCCATCAAGTTTGTGATGGAAACGGATAAAATGTCTTATGTAGAGGCTATCCGTTACCTGGCAAACAAATACAATATTCCGATTGAAGAAGATGTTACGCAGGTAGTGAATGTGCAGGAACAAACTTTCAGGGAAAGTATGTTGATTGCATTGAACTATGCTAAAAATCATTTTTCTCATAACCTGTTGGAAACCAGTGAAGGGAAAGGGATAGGTTTAAGTTATTTCAAAGAAAGAGGATTCAACGATAAAACGATTCAAGTGTTTGAATTGGGTTATAGTATGGATTCTTGGGATGCTTTGACCAAACAGGCATTGAGCGAACAGTTTAACCTTGAAGTACTTGAAAAGGCTGGATTGACGGTAGTGAAGCCGGAAGAGAAAAAACAATTTGACAGGTTTAGGGCGCGTGTGATGTTTCCGATACATAATGTAGCAGGAAAAGTAATTGCATTTGGTGCCCGAATTTTAAAAACTGATAAAAATCAACCGAAATATTTAAACTCTCCAGAGAGTGAAGTATATATCAAAAACCAAGTGCTGTATGGGATTTTCCAATCAAAAAATGCCATTCGTCAATTGGATAGCTGTTTTTTGGTGGAAGGCTATACCGATGTGGTTTCCTTGCATCAAAATGGCGTCAACAATGTAGTTGCTTCTTCAGGAACTTCATTAACCGAAGGGCAAATTAAATTGATTTCCCGCTACACTGAAAATATCACTGTGCTTTATGACGGCGATCCCGCTGGTATTAAGGCCTCTATACGCGGGATAGATTTGATTTTGGAGCAAGGCTTGAACGTAAAAGTAGTTTTGTTTCCAGACAAAGATGATCCTGACAGTTATGTCAGAAAAGTAGGAGAGGAGGCATTTAAGGCATATATCGCCAACAATGCAGTCGATTTTATTACTTTTAAAACCCGACTTTTTCTGGATGAAGCACAAAATGATCCGGTAAAACGTGCCGATACCATCAAGGAAGTAATCAACAGTATTGTTAAAATTCCTGATTCCATTAAGGCCAGTGTTTTTTTGAAACAGTGTAGCAATTTGCTCGAAATTTCAGAAGACATTTTGGTGAATGAGTACAATAAATTAAAACTCAAACTCAATAAACAACAGAGAGAAGTAGCAACTCCAACTGAATTGGCCGATGAAGCCACTTTGGTTGATATACTCAACAACGAACAATTAACTTCCGCACAACCAGAATCACAAACGGTAGATTCATTGTTGCTGCGTGAAAGAGAAGTGATTCGGCTATTGTTGTCATTCCCCAATTCGGTTTTAAATGATTCATTTTTATATCAATATGTGTTTTTAGAAATTGAGGACATTGAAATTCGTATTCCAGTTCATGTTAAAATGCTGGCGGTTTTTAAGGAGCAACTGGAATTGGGTGCTGTTCCTGAGTTTAAATTTTTTACTTCTCATCAAGACCAGGAAATTGCCAAAGAAGCCATAGACATGTCTGTTGAAAGGTATGAGGTAAGTGAAAACTGGGAAAAGCAATACCATATTATTATTCCTCCATTGGACGAGGATCCCTTTCAAAGTGCTTACAATGCCGTAAATCATTTGAAATGGGAAAACATTAAAATGATGATGCGTGAAAACCATAAGAAAATAGGAGAGACCCAGAACGAAAGTGAAATGGAAAACTACTTAATGATCAGTATGGAATTGAAAAAAATGGAAAGAGAAATTGCCAAAATTCTGGGCAATGTACTGGGCGGTTAGTCGGCGCTTTATAAGCCTTTTGTGACTGGGATGAAATTAATCAACAGTTTTATTATGCACTATCTAATGCTGATAGTTTTTTGTTTTTTAATATTGTAATTAAGCATATATAGGGTCAAGGCAAACGCATTTAAATAAAAGTAGCTCAAAATCCTCTCCCCAACCCAGCAATACGCTCGTAAATTAGCACGCTCATGCTCCATTATAAAGGAGAGGGAGTTGTCCATTAATCATAAATTTGTGATTAATTCATAGCAAACCTACTCGTTTTCAAAAAAATAATTATCATTTCATCGGAATCCCAACCCCTTCTCCAAAGGAGAAGGGGTTGGGATGAGGTTTTTACATTGAATTTTTAGTCTATTTATTTTAGAGCGTTTGCCCTGATGTTGTAAATAAAAAAAGACCAGCTAACACTGGTCTTTTTAGTATGTCGGAAGAATGACATACTTTATTTTTGAGATACAAAACGTAGAATTTTTCCTGTTTTATTGATTTCAAAAAACTTTAAGTTTTTACCTTTTTTACCTACAATTGCCCTGTCCACGGAAAAGTCATAAGCGACATCGTACTGAGGGGAAAGAAGTGGCTTTCCTTGACAATCACAATAACCGTATTTGGGGTCACCATTTTCATTGATATTTACAGAAAATAAAATCATTCCATTTTTGCAATCTTTGCTGTTTCCCGGAATATTGAATTTTATTTTACCTGATTTTTCATAAAACTTATTTTCAATATTGATTAATCCTTCAGAAAATTTATAACCAAAATTGTCTTCAGTAATCAATACCAAACCATTTTGAAGACCTTCTCCGCTCACTCGGTTTGATAAAATAATTTTCTTTTCAAATGTACCGATGACCTTGTTGTTGATATCAACGATTTTGTCGAATTGGTCACTTGAATCACCTACAGCCACCAAACCTTCTGAGAAATCGGAAACTGTATTGTATTTCGCTTCAATGATAAATTTTCCTTCTTTGTTGATGAAACCAAATTTTGAGCCTTTTTTTACTTTTGCTACTCCGTTGTGAAAATTTCCAACATAGTCACATTCAATTTCAAAAACTACTTTATTGTTGTTGTCAATAAAGCCATATACAGTTGGTTTTATAAAGAGTTGGTTTACCGTATCGGCTTTAATTAAAACTTTGGTCAATCCATCACTTGTTTCAAATTGGTGTATGTAGGTTGCCCATACTTGAAAACTATTGAATACTAAAATGGCTAATACAATCAGGTTTAATTTTTTCATAATGAAGAAAGGAGTGAACTTTAATTTTAAGCAGGTTTCTTAAGCGTTATTTACGAAAGTAAAGGATTTTTTTATTTAACACAAATTAACCTTGAAAAAATAACAGTTTAATAACGTAACCAATAGTTGATTAACTACAGGTTACGTTAAACTAAATGTTGGAATTACCATATTTTTCTATTGATGTCGAATTTTTCAAGGTAATCGGCTACACGTCTGACAAACATGCCTCCAAGTGAACCATCAACTACCCTATGGTCGTAACTGTGAGATAAATACATCAAATGACGAATAGCAATTGCATCTCCAAATTCGGTTTCAATTACTGCTGGTTTCTTTTGAATGGCACCAAAAGCCATAATACCAACTTGTGGTTGAACAATAATAGGTGTACCCATTACATTTCCAAAAGAACCCACATTTGACATGGTATATGTACCGTCAGCCAAATCATCAGGAGTTAATTTTCCATCTCTTGCGCGTCGGGCCAGGTCGTTTACTTTTTTGGTGATGCCAACAATATTGAGTTGGTCTACATTTTTAATGACAGGAACAATCAGGTTGCCATTTCCCAGGGCAACTGCCATTCCGATATTGATGTCTTTTTTAACAATAATATTTTCACCTTCCACTGATACATTCATCATTGGATAATCTTTCATGGCTTTGGCAATGGCTTCAATAAAAATAGGCGTAAGGGTAATCGTATCACCTTCTCTTTTTTGAAATTCCTGTTTCATGCGATTTCTCCAATACACAATATTGGTAACATCAGCTTCTACAAAAGAAGTAACGTGAGGCGCAATCCTTTTGCTGTCAACCATGCGTTGTGCAATCATTTTGCGCATACGGTCCATTTCAATCAGCTCATGTTGTCCTGTATAGGAAGAGGCAGGTTTTAGTTGAACATGGTCAGGTTCTTTGACAAAAGGTATGGTTTGAATTGGAACCTGAATCGGTGCATTTGCCGGTGCTGGAGTGGATGGTGCTGGTGTGTTTTTTCTAGACTCTAGGAAACTAAAAATATCTTGTTTGGTAACCCTGTCGTCTTTACCAGTTCCTTTGATTTTTTCAAGTTCTTCCATGCTGATTTTTTCCTCTCGGGCAATGTTCATGACCAGAGGAGA
>CALPQG020000195.1 GCA_943325655.2 Bifidobacterium breve
AGATTAAGTTTCTAAAATTAAGCAAAAAAACAAAATATTGACGCTTGAATTCCATTAAAAAATATGAACACCAAGCCATTAGTTGTTATGAAAAACATGTTGACTAAAACTAATATTTTACAACGAATTACCTGCCAAAACATAACAAAACTAAATCTTCGTTTTTGCTCATATTGATCAACCAAAATAATAAACCTGCTGAAAAAATTAATCCGACCAAACTATAACCTGCCACACACACTTCTGCTGTAAAATACAAGCCACCAACAATCAATACTCCTCCTCTGAAAATAATCAACAAAGTGCTGTACCAAAGTTCAAATTTCAATTTTCTTTGTACATTAATTAAAAATGAAAGTGGACTCACAATATATGAAAAAGCTATCCACGGAATCATCCAGCGCGCATATTGGCCTGCAGTTTCAAATTCTTTACCGAATACGAAGGCGAAAATTTCGGTACCCCAAACCATAATAATGACCATTGGAATAACGCTCAAGCCTCCGATTATTTCTACCAGTTTCATGGTTTGAATGCGCAATAATCCCCCTCCTTGTGCTTTGGCTCTTGCAGCCTTTTCATAAAAAATTTGAGAAACCGTTGTTCCAATGAAAGTCAAAGGTGCACTCAATATTTTATGCGCCAATGTAAAATAGCCGAGGACACTTTTATCTACATAAAAATAAGACAAGAGGAAAAATGGCAATTGTCTGGAAAGCGCATTCAAATAACTTGATCCTACCGCATATCGCGGAAAATCTTTGTAGACTTTGGCTTGGATTTTCATTTCTGAAAACTGCAATTCACGTAGTGAAAAAGATTTTAATACCACAAATACAATAGCAACAAAAGCGGCCAACTGTCCACATATAAATCCAATGATTAATCCACCAAATATATTCTTGAAATAATAGCCCATAACAACACCGACAATACTTGAAGTAAATGCCTGCACAATTTTAGAGCGGGTCAATATTTTATAGTCCTTCCTCCTGTTCAATAAAAATGACATGGCAACATAAGTCCCGTCTAAAAATATGCTCAGAGGCAGGAAATAAAGCCAGAAAACAAACTTTTCATTCCCTATATAATCTCCAATAATGGCGTGAAAGAAAAGAACAATGAACAAGGATAATATGCTAGACAGAAAAATCAAAAAACCACAGATTGCAAAAACATGGTGGGCTTCGTCCTCTTTGGTGGGCAACATGATGGCACTTTCATAGCCACCATTTACAACAACTACCACCACCACAAGAATAGCTGTGTACCATCCAAACAAACCAAATTCTATGGGCGAATACAAATGGGTCAACAAAGGATAAGCCCCAAAACTCACCACTTGAGCAACGATAGTGCCTGACATTAAAGTGATTAGGCTTTTCAAAAATGAAGAGCTTCTCAATTTTTTCCACCAAACACTAAATATTTTTGAATTCAATTTTTTAAAGAAATAAATTTAATTGCATTGGTTCATTCAATATTTACAAACCTCGACAATGTTTAGATTACGTCCCCTAAGTTTACTCCAATAAATGAACATATAATTTCTCAACTACACTTTGCCAAAGCCGTCAGCAATACTTCATTTTCAGCTGCTGTGCCCACGGTAATGCGCAAACAACCTTCACACAAAACCACAGTATTCCTGTTTCTTACAATTACTTGCTGTGCTACCAACTGTTTGTAAATGCTCATGGCATCGACAGTTTTTAACAATATAAAATTGGTATCGGAAGGGTATATTTTGGTAACAAAAGGAAACTTCAAAAACGCCTTTGCTAATTTCTCTCTTTCTGCCACAATCGATTTCACCATTCGGTCTTTCAGGTCTGCATTTTTCAAGGCATCTAAAGCCAACTGCTGCGTCACGCCATTGATGTTATAGGGAGGTTTGATCCTGTTCATCACCCCTATCACTTCTTCCGAGCCAAAAGCCATTCCTAACCTTAAGTTGGCAAGTCCCCAGGCTTTAGAGAAAGTTTGCAATACAATCAAATTGGGATTCGTCGCAATTTCGCTCAACAGAGAAGCTTGGGTTGAAAAATCAATATACGCTTCATCTACCACCACCAAACCTGAAAAAGACTTGATAAGGGTTAAGATTTCGTTTCTGTTCAGGTTATTCCCCGTTGGGTTGTTGGGTGAACACACAAATATAATTTTAGTCGCTGGCGTTACCGCCGCCAAAACTTTCGATGCATCCAATTCAAAATCGGCAGACAAGTGCACGTCTATGGTTTTTACCACATTGATGTCCGCACTTACCTGGTACATGCCATAAGTAGGAGGCATTTGAATGATGTTGTCCTGATACGGTTCGCAAAATGCACGCACCAATAAATCAATAGGCTCATCACTCCCATTTCCTAAAAAAATTTGTTTGGAAGGAATATTTTTAAGCTTTGAAAGTTCTCTTTTCACCTCCCACTGCAATGGGTCAGGATACCTGTTGTACAAACCATCTGTGGTCGTTGAACCAATCGTATTTTCGTTGGCATCCAGGAAAATGCCTTGTTCGCCTTCATACTCGTCTCTTGCAGAAGAATAAGGTTTAACAGTCAAAATATGTTTGCGGACTAAGGATTTCAAATCGAATGACATAGCTATTTAATGTTGAATGTTGAATGTTGAATGTTGAATAATCATATAGAATTCAATACTCAAACAATTAAAGTAAAGTGTTCAACCTTATGGTAACGGCATTTTTATGGGCAAATAACAATTCGTTTTCAGCCATCAATTGCACCGTTGGCCCAATATTTTTGAGGCCTTCAGGCGTAATTTTTTGAAAAGTAATTTTTTTCACGAAAGAATCTAAAGAAACACCACTATACGCTTTGGCAAAACCATTGGTTGGTAAGGTATGGTTGGTACCGGAAGCATAATCGCCAGCAGATTCGGGAGTATAATTCCCAATAAATACAGAACCGGCATTGGTGATTTTTTCTGCCAATGCATCGGCATCTTTGGTCGCAATGATCAAATGCTCAGGAGCATATTCGTTGGTCAATGCAACGATGTCAGCAGCATTGCTCAACACAATTACTTTGCTGTTTTCCAAGGCTTTCGCTGCCAATTCTTTTCGAGGTAAATTTTCCAATTGTACCTGCACTGCAGCAATGATATTGTTGGCGACGGTGGTATGGGTAGCTACCAAAAGTACCTGACTGTCGACGCCGTGTTCGGCTTGTGACAATAAATCGGCAGCCACAAAATCAGGGATAGCCGTTTCATCCGCAATCACCTGCACTTCTGACGGGCCAGCCGGCATGTCAATAGCAATACCTTCTTTGTTGATGAGCGTTTTTGCAGCAGTGACATATTGGTTTCCAGGTCCGAATATTTTATACACCTGAGGAATACTTTCTGTGCCATAAGCCATGGCTCCGATGGCCTGCGCACCGCCAACTTTAAAAATTTTTGTGATGCCTACCAAACTCGCGGCATACAAAATTGCAGGAGGTACATTTCCGGCCTTGTCTGGTGGCGTACAAAGAATTACTTCTTCACAACCCGCAATTTGCGCAGGAACGCCCAACATCAACACGGTAGAAAACAAAGGGGCTGTTCCTCCAGGGATATACAAACCTACTTTTTGAATCCCCACAGATTTTCTCCAGCACAAAACCCCTGTAACCGTTTCAATCGGTTCTGGTTTACTTTCCTGCGCTTTGTGAAAGGTATAAATATTGTTTTTGGCGATGGATAAAGCATTTTTCAAGTCATCGGCGACCAGTGATTTTGCTTGTGCGATTTCCTGAGGAGTAACCTGCAAAGCGGAAAGTTGCACCTTATCAAAATCTAGCGCAAATTGAAACAATGCTTTGTCACCTGCCAATTTCACTTGTTGTAAAATGGGTGCAACACGTTTTTCAATTTCTTCAAAATGCATGGTAGGTCTTGTTAAAAGACTTTTCCATTCCGTTTGAGCAGGATTTTCTATAATTACTTTCATGCAGGTAGTAGACTTTAATGTTCAGCATCTATTTGACCAATAAATGCTAAACAGGTTACTGAAAAAGAAGAATATGAATTACTGAATGATTTTTTCAATTGGAATAACAATGATTCCTTCAGCACCAGCAGTTTTCAATTTACCGATAACATCCCAAAATTCATTTTCTTTCACAACTGATTGAATAGAACTCCAGCCAGTTTCTGCCAATGGTGTAATGGTTGGACTTTTAACGCCTGGCAACAATTTCACTATCTCATCCAGTGATTTGTTGGGTGCATTGAGCATGATGTATTTTGTGTTTTTAGCCCTACGAACGGCACTCATTCTGAACAACAATTCTTCCAGAATCAATGACTTCTCACTAGACAAACCTTGGTGTGCTATCAATACCGCCTGAGATTGCAAAATAATCTCTACTTCTTTCAAGCCATTGCTGATCAATGTACTTCCAGAACTTACCAAATCACAAATGGCTTCAGCCAAACCGATGTTTGGAGCAATTTCTACTGAACCACTGATTTCATGGATGGTAGCGGAGATGTTTTCTTTCGCTAAAAAATCACCTAATATTTTAGGATAAGAGGTGGCAATGTTTAAGCCGTTTAAATCCTGACAATGGGTATAATTGAATGATTTAGGAACGGCAATGGAAAGTCTGCATTTGGAAAACCCTAATTGTTCAACAACCCTGGCTATTTTTCCTTTTTCAAGAAATACGTTTTCACCTACAATTCCAATGTCAGCAACGCCATCAAATACATAACCGGGAATGTCATCATCACGAAGAAAAAGAAATTCAACAGGAAAATTGAAAGCCCTTGCGGTTAATTTGTTGTCACTTTTATTGAAATCAACTCCTGATTCTCTAATCAAATTCAAAGAATCTTCGCTTAAGCGTCCAGATTTTTGTATGGCAATTTTAAGTATAGCACTCATTATTAACAAATTGGTGAATTAATTTACATGTATATTGAAACAAATAATACTCCAATAAAGCAGCTTTGTTGGAGTATTGTGTAGCTGTCAAACTTCTTAATTTGCCCTAAAATTAAATATATTTATTGATTTATAGGTCAAAAATTTAAAATAGTTCCTACTAAAAATAATATACCCCTATCCTGAATGAATTCAAGTTTGTCAATAAATTCAAATGTTTAAAAAAAGTAAAAAAACACCCTCTTGGCTTTTCATTATTGTAAAGAAATTAAGCTTATTTGATTTCATAATGCAATAGTTTTTGACCTTTTGAAGTGCTAATTAACCCAACATTATTGGCATAATAACAGGTAAAATCTGATTGATCCACTTTCGTATCATCTAATCCATTAAAGGGAATACCCATTAGGAAAACGGTTTGGAAAAGTGCAGCATGAATCCCGATGACATCATTATAAGTAACACCATTCACTATTTTAGTACCCCCTTTCTCAACAACAGTATAAATCAACCTGAAATTAAAGGAATTGTTTGAAAACTGATTATGCCAGGTATCTCCCACTTTCAAATTGTCTTTTAAATATAATAATTTTAATGATTTAACATTTCCAAGAAGTGCATTAAGAGAATCAGGAAGATTATTCACATTCATTTTAAAATTATACTGGTAATATTTGTCTTCGAATTTCCTAAAATAAGATTTTGCTTTTCCCTTGTGTGAGACAAATACTTTATACGTATTTCCGTCAATAACCGTATCTTGTGAAGTTGCCTGAATAGTATCCAATTGATCAAAACTGGTTGAATCTAAAGGATACACCC
>CALPQG020000196.1 GCA_943325655.2 Bifidobacterium breve
CCAGCTTTATAAGTGATGCGTGTTTAGTTTTGAATGTTGAGTGTTGAATGTTGAGTAAGCCAGCTTTATAAGTGATAAGTGTTGAGTGTTGAATGTTGAGTAAATCTTTATAAGTGTTTAGTTTTGAATGTTGAATGTTGAGTAAGCCAGGTTTATAAGTGATGAGTTTTGAATGTTGAATGTTGAGTAAGCCAGGTTTATAAGTGTTGAGTTTTGAATGTTAAATGTTGAGTAAACCAGGTTTATAAGTGTTGAGTTTTGAATGTTAAATGTTGAGTAAACCAGCTTTATAAGTGATGAGTTTTGAATGTTGAATGTTGAGTAAGCTAGGTTTATAAGTGTTGAGTTTTGAATGTTGAGTAAACCATGTAATGATTAAATTAACTAGATAAAAATGAAATCAGTAATAAGTACATTATTAGTAAACAGAAAAAGTCTCTTAACACAATTAGAAGGCTTAACAGAAGAACAATTGTATACCATTCCTAAAGGTTTTAACAACAATATTCTTTGGAATTTTGGACATATTATTGTTTCCCAACAGCTCCTAACGTATGCTATTGCAGGTGTACCGATGCATGTTCCTGCCACTTTAGTGGATTCGTTTCGTAAGGCAACTTCT
The DNA here is from genome assembly GCA_943325655.2 of Bifidobacterium breve. GTDB lineage: Bacteria > Bacteroidota > Bacteroidia > Cytophagales > UBA9547 > CALPQG02. Next base: position 623 of record CALPQG020000196.1, read on the forward strand.
CCGGCAAACTGGAGCAATCCATTTAACTTAGAAGATTTAAAAGCGTTGGCCATTTCGTGTATCGAACAATTTGACAAAGATTTGGACGCCAATATATTCTCCAACTATAAACCTTATTTGACTTCAACAGGCTTAACCCTCCACAATATTGATGACGCCATTTTTTATAGCCAAATGCATGAAGGTTACCATAGCGGCGTGATTGCTTCTTTAAAAAATTTGGTGAAGTAAAATAAAACAAGTCCATTCTAAACGTCTAGAATGGACTTGCTTTACTAAAAACTTTATTTTCCTAAAACCACTTTTTTACAAGGATCAAAGTCACCTAAGTTTTCGAAAGGATTGATGTTGGAATCTGGTTCGGTTTTAACCTCTAATTCCTTTTTAACTGTAGTTACTTTCACTTCTGTTCTTCTGTTAATTTGATGTTGTTCGTCAGTACATTTCACATCGTTTTTACATTTATTCAACAACTTCGATTCTCCATAACCTCGTGCGGTAATTCTTGCATGGTCAATACCCATACTTACCACATAATCCACCGCCGAAGTGGCACGCTTTAAAGACAACTCCTGGTTGAATTTATCTCCACCTCTTGCATCAGTGTGTGAGCCAAGTTCTATTCCAATTTCAGGATAATCATTTAAAAAATGGACTAGCCTTACCAAAACCAATTCTGCATCAGGACGAATCGCCCATTTGTTATAATCATAATACAAATCTTTGATTTCAAAGGTCACATTTTTTTGAACCTTACTCAATTTTAAAGCATCTACAAAAGCGGTTGTATTGGTTTTTTTCACTACCAATTGTTCACAATCCGCAAAATAGCCATCACGCATTGCTTTGACCAGGTAGCTGCGTTTTTGTTTTCCTTTAAACTCATAATTACCATCTTTGTCTGTGGTAAATATTTGGTGAGATTTTGATTTTTTATCATAAACATGCACTTTCACATTGGCCAAGCCCATTTTTGTAGTCGCATCGACCACCTTGCTTTTCAACAAAACATTGTCATCTTTTTGCACAAATACCAAGCGAATGGTATCATCATTTACCAAGTCTTCATTGAAATCAACCAAGGCTGTCAAGGTTTCTACATCGGGATGAACTCCGGTAACTTTGTATTTTTGTCTAGTAGGCAATTCAAAACTGGTTGGAATTCCTCTGGCTGAATTCAAGGTTCTGATGTCTTTGTTGGTTTCGATATTGGTGACGGTTAATTTGATGGAATCAAGAGGAATAATTGTGCCGTCCAGCTTTTTCAATTGTGTAATCACCACCAATCTTTTCTTTTCCCTGCGTTTATCAAACACATAATAAATGTCATCATCTGAGCCTCCATTTCTCCTGTTAGAACTCAAATAGGCATGTTGTTTATTTACCACCATATACCCAAAATCATCTTTGTTGGAGTTGATAGGATATGCCAGGTTTTTAGGCTTCTCTTCGGAATTCAAGTCTTTTTTAACGATGTCCAATCCTCCAAAACTTCCCCAACCATCTGAAGAAAAATACAATACATTGTCAGCATCCACAAAAGGAAATACTTCACTGCCATTGGTATTTACGGTGGGTCCCAAATTGACAGGCGTTCCCCAGGTTTCGCCATTCAACACCACTTTATAAAGATCCATTCCGCCATAACCTCCAGGCATATTGGAGGCAAAAATCAGGGTATTGCCATCTTTCAAAATTGCCGGATGACATACAGAATAGTTGATATTGTTGAAGGGTAATTTTTTGACGTCTTTGTATTTCCCTTTGTCATTCAAATCCGCTTCCATAATCATGAGCTTGATAAAGCCGTCATTTTTTTGACTTTTAGCATCATTCGTGGTATAAAACATTTTCTTTTGATCCGCAGAAAAAGCGATGGAACCTTCATGGTATTTTGAATGCAGGTGTTTGTTAAACTTCAGGGAAATTTGACCATAAGATTTGTCTTTGTCCCACATCGAATCGGTACTTGGATGATGGCCATAATAACCCATTGAAGTACTTTCATTGGCAGTTTCTGGCGTATGGTCGGTGTGTAATTTTTCAATTTTATCAGAATACGCTACATGAAGTACTTCATTTTCTAAACTTCCCAAAGGTCTTTTGTAAGGTGTTTTGATTATGTTGGTTGTGTCTGCATAATACAAATCCAGGAAAGGGGTATGGTTCCATTCTGACACCAAATGTACTGGACCAATTGCCCTATTGGATACAAAAACCATGTTTTGACCCACTACAAAGGGAGAAAATTCTGTCCAATGTGTATTGATATTCAGGTCAAATAAATCAATAAACAAAGAATCATGTTCAATTTTAGACAATTGTTCCAGAAAGGTTAAACTATTGATAGCAGTTACATCATGAGGAATTTCTTCATGGTATTTTCTCCAGGTAATTAATGATTCATCGTATTTGGCATTAGAAGCCAAAACCAGGGCTAGTTTTTTCAGGTAGTTGTAATCATTTTTATCCAAAGCTACCACCATTTTCAAAATCCGTTCGGCATCTTTTGAGTCGTTGACTTTCAAATAGGCCTCTGCCAAATTTTTCAAATCACTCACATCAGTAGCATTGGCTGCCAGCAATTCTTCATAAAGAACAATAGCTGAGGCATAATTCAGGTCATCAAAATCCTTTTTTGCTTTTGCCTTTTGGTAAGACACTTGTCCCATCAATAAAGTATAAAAACCCAATAGTAATGTGGTAAGTAGTACTTTTTTCATCTTCGTAGCATTAAGGGATTAAAAATAACGTGGAGAAATTACCTTGGATTTTGAACCAGCAAATTCATAGCGCAGCATAATTTCATTGGAACCTGAGGTAACCGAATTTGACAAATCTGAGATGGTGTAATCGTAGGCATATCCAAGTTTCCAACCCTGAGCAGGAATAAATTCAAGTATTCCAATGATTGCATCTGCATTTCTATATGAAGCACCCACAGAAAATTTATTATAAAACCATACATTCAGGTTCAAGTCAACTTGTACCGGAGCACCTGTAACGGCTTTGGCCATAAAGGATGGTTTGACAACTACAATAGCACCCATTTTTTTCACAAAACCTGCCATCAAAAAATAATGTCTTGCCTGAGAAGCACTGATGGTTAAACTTTTATCGCTGTACAATTGGTTGTTGTAAGTTCTGGGCATTGAAATACCCGTGTACCATTTGTCGGTAGAATAATAAATGCCGAGTCCTAAATTGGGAACAAATTTGTTGACATTGTTGGTAAAAACGACATCAGACTGACCCAAATACAAAGTAGCATTGGTAACATCAGCACTGTACAATGAACCACCCAACGTTCCGCCCAAAGCCAAAGTTCCAGCATTGGTAATTCGAATACGTTGTGCATAACTCAAGTACAAACCCGTATTGTTTTCAATACCGATTTTGTCTTTATACACCATGGCGCCTAAACCTATTTTTTCATTCATCACAGGCATGTCAGCAGCAATGGTTACCGATTCAGGAGCGCCTTTAATCCCAGACCATTGGTTTCGATAGAGCATCGTTACATTCAATACATCTCTGCTACCCGCATAAGCTGGGTTCAATGACATGGTATTAAACATATATAGCGAATATTGAGGATCTTGTTGTGCAAAACCTAGGGTACATGACACCATCCAGGTCAGTACCACCAATTTGAATTTACTTTTCATCTGTGCGATATTTATAAAACTTGGGGTGAAACTTATCTTTTAAGTGAAATGTATTTCACTTCTTTTCTAGTGGTACCGTCTTGATCTATAATATCGACCATTAAGAAATAGGTGCCATCCGGTAAGCCCTCTCCAGGCACCAAGCCCTGATTGGCATTGCCATCAAACTCATTGGCGTATTTGTCTTTTTTGTACACCAAACTTCCCCAACGGTTGTACAGCTGTAGGTTAAGGATGAAATTTTTAGGATTATAAATTTCAAATTGGTCATGTGAACCATCTCCGTTAGGAGTAAATGCATCAGGAATCATAAAGTCCTGCACATACACACTGATGGAAGCAACATTTGACAAAGCTCCATGAATGTCTTTTACCTGGTAATAAATGGTATCATGACCTCTGTAATTTAAATCAGGATTGAAAACTACTGTGCCATTGACCACCGTGTAAGTACCAATTCCATTTTTAGTTAAGGAAGCTTGAACACCTGCAGTCAATGTATCAAGGTCAATGGTTGTTTTGTCTATTCCATCGGCATCCATGTCATTAGCCAATACATTGATTGAAGTAGAAGTATTTTGATCCACATTTTTCACATCATCAAAAATGTGTGGACCAACGGCTACAAACACGGTGGCGATGTTGGAGGTATTGTTGGTATTGTCATTCACCACATAGTGAATGGTTGCTGTTCCAGTAAAGCCATCCGCTGGAGTAAATGTTACTATTCCCAATAAACTGACACTAAAAGTACCTGTATCTTTTTGGGTAATGGATTGTTGAAAACCTATTGTATTTGGATCAAAATCAACTGAACCCATTAAAATATTCCCATCATTATCTTTGTCATTTTTGGTAATTTGATAGTTGAGCGATGTAAAATATTTGGTGATTAATGTGTCATTAATTGCAATTGGATGTTGATTTTTTTCAAGTACTGATGTAGTGGTTGTTCCGGTAGTTTGACAGCCTTTTCTGGTTACCACTACTTTCCAATTTCCTTTGGTAGCATCTGTCAATTTATTGGTCAATGTGGTGGAAATAAGCGTGTCATTTCTATACCAGTCATAAGTACTTCCAATTCCCTGATTGATGGCAAATAGCGTTACACCATTTGAACCAGAACCATAATTTAAGGAATCTCCTGAAGTGGAGATAATTGCCTCCGGAAGTTCATTGATAGTAACTGTTGTAGTGGCCGTATTTTTACATGTATTTACACCAGTACCTGTAACCGTATAAGTGGCTGTTGCGGTTGGACTAAAATCAGTATTGTCAATTACGCCTTTATCCCAAGTATACGTTAGCGCACCAGCACCATTGAGTTTCACCAAGTCGCCTTTGCAAATTTCTTTTGAAGCTGTAGCAGTAACTACAGGAAGCTCATTCAGGGTAATGGTTATTGAAGCAGTA
>CALPQG020000197.1 GCA_943325655.2 Bifidobacterium breve
GAAGAAAAAAAAGAAAACATACAGCTATCCTTCAAAGAAATACTCAGCATTTTCAAAGAATATGGAGAACCATTGGCTGAAAACAACATAGCACAAGCAAAAGAAATAGCCATAAAGCTATCTTCCAATTTTAAATTATATTCCGAAGCGACTGCAGCAAGTAATTCCATCAAAGAAAAACTAGCAGCAATCCAGACCTCACTTACTGAAGTAAGTGCATTGTCCAATAAATTGGAAAAAGACATCATTTTACAAACAGAAAAACAACAGCATCAAAGCGCTGATAACAAGCTGATAGCGGCACAATTGACCAATATTGTTTCTAGTTTTGTAAAACACAACCCAATAGAAGAAGAACAAAGATTAAGAAGTGAATTGACCATACTTCAGGAAAAAACCAATCTTGCACTTAGCAGACAAGCGGCAACCATTGCCCTGATAAATGAGAAAAATCAATTTTTACAGAAACAAGTACAAACAAAAGAAAGTAATGAAATTGTATTGGAGAAAATAAGCCAAACACTTTTCCAACAATTAAAAGACAATGAATTTGAAAGCATAGAAGACTTAAAATTTGCGATCAGTTTACCCCATCACGAGCAAATAAAAGCTCAAAAAGAGACCCTTGCAAAAGAGCAGCAACAATTGAAAGGTGTCTTAACGAATGCTCAGGGAAAATTTCAATCCATCATTTCAAACAGATTACCCAATGAAAACCTTGATGAATTGCATGACCAATATCAATCAATCGATACGCAGCAAAATAGCATACACCAGGAAATTGGGAGTATAAGGGAACAATTGAGAAAAAATGAATTGGATGTTTCTCAAAACCAACAAAAAATAGCAGTCATAAAAGACAAAGCAGTAATTTTCCAAAAATGGCAACAGTTAAACAGTTTGATTGGCTCAAAAACCGGAGACTCGTTCAAGAAATTTGCACAAGATTTTACCTTGTCGTTATTGATCCAACATGCCAATCGACATTTAAAGGTAATGTTTAACCGTTATGAATTGTACAAAGCAGAAAATTCTACGCAAATGGAATTGCAAATCAAAGACAAAAACTTCTTTGATGACATTCGAAATATCAATTCCTTATCTGGAGGAGAAACATTTTTAGTCAGTTTGGCATTGGCATTGGGATTGTCTGATTTGGCGAGTAAGAAAACCAAAATACGATCGTTGTTTATCGATGAAGGGTTTGGAACGTTGGATCCGGAAAACCTCAACAATGCACTTGATGCCTTAGAATTATTGAGACAAACGGAAGACAGACAAATAGGAATCATTTCACACGTAGAGGAATTGAAAAAAAGGATACATACTCAGGTTCAGGTCATTAAAATATCTTCTGAATTCAGTAAAATTTTAATTATTGATTAAATAATACAAATAAAGTGTTGTGTTAAAAAATTATTTCTAAATTGAATCAATTATTCGAAGTTACCTTCAGAATTTTTAATACATTAAGTAAAAGTAAATCAATAAATTATATTCATCATGAACCATAAACTACAATCTATTTTAGAAAATACTTTGTTTGGCGTTTGTGCTTACTGGGCAGAAGTATTTGGCATCGCAACAAGTAGTGTGCGGTTATTCTTCATATACCTGTCTTTTTTTACTTTTGGTTCGCCGGTATTTTTATACTTGGCATTTGCCTTTTTAATGAATATCAGAACCTACCTCAGAAGAAGCAAAAGTACTATTTGGGATTTTTAAAGGGCATCTTCAATATCCCATTGAAGCATGATTTCATGCGACATCCTGCCTGAAGTTAAGTTGGTATTATAATCCAAGGCATAACCTATTTCTATTCTACCATTGACATAAATTGCCCCCATTAAAGCCACACTGTTGTTTACAGAATAGTTGGCTCCCAACCAAAAAGACTCATGTTTACCAATTAAAGTATTGATATCAAATTTGGAGGCATTTGATTTATAATACCGCATCAAAAAATTGGGCTCTATGTACAAATCTTCGGTAAGAAAGTATTTATAACCGCCCGAAGCTGTAATATTTAATTTATCATTACTCACATCAGGAGAAGAAATACCCGCATATAATTTTTCAGATTTATACAAAAAACCTGCACCAATTTTAGGCAAAAAGGTTGGATTAAATTTCGAATTTGCATCACTAAATACATCGTCATTCGCCTCTCTTATCGTTAATGGATCATATCTGTCAGCATAAATTCCTCCAGCCTTTAGACCCATGCATAATTTCCTGTCCCTTCCTACATTAAGGTGGTATGAATAATTTACTGCAAGTTCATAATTATTATAGGAATTAAAAGTTATTTTATTGAAGTTAAGTGCCAATGCAAAATTCTTATCATCAAATCGTTTATCGACAGTTAACAACACTTTATTGGCAGCAAATTTCTCACTCGCAATCCCAACATAATCTGCACGGGCAATGGTAGAAATATTGAATGCTGAAATTTGTGTACCTGCAAAAGCCGGATTTAAATAGGTTTCATTATTAAAAAATTGAACGAAATTACCTTGAAATTGCGCCTGTGCAATAAATGAAAAACCTATAAATACAAAGGTGATAAGTAAATTTTTTTTCATTGATTTATTTGAATCTAGAGAGCAAGTTAAGGTTTAGAAATTTCATTTACAAAACTTTATCTCCTTGAATTTATTTTTTCTTTTTACAAAATAGCTCCAAATAAGGCTTTTATGAAGTATTCCTGTGTTTGAATCAATAATTTTCAACTTCCTACAATCTCGTCTTTTTTGTTTCCATAAAGACAGGTTTTTATAAAAGTTAAAATGAGCATTCAACACCGCCAAAAAATCGTTGAACCCACCACCCAATAAAAATTTAATGGCAGCAATTCCATCCAACACCATTCTTACAAAAAGTGTTGTATATAATTGAGAGGAGGGTAAATTTTTATACAGCAACACCAAACCATTCCTAAAATTCAGGAAAGTTTTTCTTGGATGAGACTTGTGTAAAGTACCTCCTCCAAGGTGATAAACGGTGCTTTCAGGACAATAATACACGTTATAACCTGCGTTTTTAATTCTCCAGCACAGGTCAATTTCTTCCATGTGGGCAAAAAAATCTTCGTCCAAACCACCCAATTGATGATAAATATCAGCCCGAACAAACATACAAGCACCGGTTGCCCAAAATATTTCTTTGTAGTCATCGTATTGCCCTAAATCTTCTTCCAACGTATCAAAAATTCTTCCCCTGCAAAAGGGATAACCGAAGTGGTCTATAAAACCACCAGCAGCACCGGCGTATTCAAAAGATTTTTTATCCTGGAAAGACCTGATTTTAGGCTGACAGGCAGCAATCAAAGGATTGGAATCCATCAATGCAATTACGGGAGCAATCCAGTTTGGCGTAACCTCCACATCTGAATTCAACAACACATAATATTCTGCTTCAATTTGATTGAGCGCTGTATTGTACCCTTTACTAAAGCCACCATTTTCCTTTGAAGCCAATACCTTTACTTCAGGGAAATTGCTTGCCAAAAAGGCTAATGAATCGTCTTTGGAGCCATTATCGGCCACTATTACTTCATAAGGTAGCGCAGTATTCTGTAAAACAGAAGGCAAAAATTGCCTTAACATTTCACGTCCATTATAATTTAAAATAACTACGGCTGCCTTTAGCATTATAATAATCCATTAAATAAATCCAGCCCTGGAATATTTGGCAATACCCCTTCTGTTGCTTTTTTCAACGCTTGTTTCACCAATTCATCTACTTCAGACAAGGCTTTGTTGGTTGCAGCGGTAATCAAATCAATCACTACCTGGTTATCTTCTTTTGAAAACAAGTCTTTGTCTACTTCAATTTTCAAAACTTGTTTTACACCATTAACAGTAACTTTAATCATTCCTGCACCAGCTTCAGCGGTGTGTGTAATGTGTACCAAATCTTGTTTGGCTTGTATCAATCGGGCTTGAAAGTCTTTGACCTTACCCATTATATCGAACATGTTGAACATCGCTTTGTATATTTTAAGAGTTACAAAAATGAAATTAAATTTGATGCATAACAATTATTATAGGAATTATATAAAGTCTTCTGTACAATTGAACGCCAAATTTTACTCCTATTTGTTTGAGTCTTGATTCAACAAATAAATGATTTTGCTTGAAAACTGATTTAAAAAGAGTGAATAAATGAATCTATTCAATAAAATAAGAGTTTCTATCTTTGAAAAATGGGATTGAATTATTTAATTATTGTAAAAAAATGACCAATTAAATAATCCCATACTCCCTTTTTTTATTAAATTTGCCCAAAATAAATTATAACTATGAGATCTTCTAATCCTATTCTAAACGAGAAAGCCTTTGATAGCTTTACTTATTTAGGTTCAGACACCATGACTGTTCAAGGTACCGTTAACAAAGCCTTGATTATGTTTGCTTTGTTATTGTCAGGCGCTGCTTTTACCTGGATGAATGTGGGTACACCCCTAGCGATGCCGCTGATGATTGGTGGTGCAATTGGTGGTTTAATTGTCGCTATTATTACTACTTTCAAAAAAGAATGGTCTCCTAAAACCGCTCCAATTTACGCAGCACTTGAAGGTTTATTTATTGGGGGTATTTCAGCATTCTTCGAAACAATGTTTCCTGGAATTGTTATCCAAGCAGTTTCTTTAACTTTTGGTGTATTTTTCATTTTGTTGTTCTGTTACAAATCAGGTTTGATTAAAGCGACAGAAAACTTCAAAATGGGTGTTGTTGCCGCTACCGGAGCAATTGGCTTGGTATATTTGGCAAGTATGGTGATGAGAATGTTTGGTTCAAGCATTCCTTTTATCCACGAAGGTGGCATGATGGGCATTGGTTTTAGTTTGGTAGTAGTCGTGGTTGCTGCACTGAACCTGATCCTAGACTTTGATTTTATTGAAAAAGCGGCTGAACAAGGTGCTCCAAAATACATGGAATGGTTTGGTGCATTTGGCTTAATGGTAACCTTGGTATGGTTGTACCTTGAAATGTTAAGGTTACTTTCCAAATTATCTAGCAGAGATTAATTGATTATTAACTATATTTATTTGAAAGCCTCCTGAGTATTTAGGAGGCTTTTTTTATTACTATTGACAGTGCCAAAACTTTCTTTTTTATTGGTAAAAAACCCCTGAACCTCGTATCTTGCTATAAGTTACACCAATGCCCTGACCTATGAAAATTCAGCTTGTTGAATGCCCGAGAGACGCCATGCAGGGTTTGCATAATTTTGTTCCCACAGCATTAAAAATCGACTATATAAACACGTTATTAAGTGTTGGCTTTGACACTTTAGACTTCGGCAGTTTCGTGTCTCCCAAAGCCATTCCTCAAATGAAGGATACGGCTGAAGTGTTGGAAAAATTGGAATGGACCACTGCCACTAAACTATTGGCCATTGTTGCCAATGTGAGGGGTGCGGAACAAGCAGTAGCCTTTGATAAAATTACTTATTTAGGTTTCCCCCTATCCATTTCTGAAACCTTTCAACAACGCAATACCAACGCCTCTATTGCTGAAGCGCTACATACCATAGCCACCATTCAAGAACTGTGTGTAACACACCATAAAACCTTGGTCGTGTACCTTTCGATGGGTTTTGGCAATCCTTATGGCGACGATTACAGTGTGCAATACCTGGTAGATTTCACGGCCAAACTGGCTAGATTGGGCGTTCAGATTATCGCTCCTTCA
>CALPQG020000198.1 GCA_943325655.2 Bifidobacterium breve
AAAATATTTATTCATTCAAAAAATTTGATTTAAAGACAGCAAGGTAAACGCATTAAAACAATACCACACTCAATTCACCGATGCCGGCCTCATCTCAACCCTTCTTCTAAAGGAGAAAGACTTTACATCCCGGTAAATTACCTCCTTCATTTCTTAAAACGAGAAGATGGTAAAAATGAATCACACATTGGTGGTGGAAGTCTAGCTCACTCTTTAGCCAGTGAAGCTTTTAAGGCAATTTATTTTAATGCGATTGCCCTTTTAAAAACCTCTCTACACTTTTTTCTTTTGCCAATTCATAGGCTTATAAATTATCTAGGATATTCAGCTATCTTTGCAAGATTATAAATACAAAAAATGATACCACAGATACTAAAAAAGCTTAACATTGATGCCTTGAATGACATGCAACAATTGGCATTAAAAACTGCTGAACAAGGCAAAGATATGGTTTTACTTTCTCCGACTGGTTCGGGAAAGACCTTGGCTTTTTTACTGCCTGTTTTATCAAATTTAAACCCTACCAAAGAAGGTGTACAATGTTTGGTAATAGTCCCTTCGCGAGAATTGGCCATTCAAATAGAATCCGTTTTCAGACAAATGGGAACAGGCTTTAAAGTGAATTGCTGTTATGGCGGTCACAAAGTACAAACGGAAAGAAACAATTTAGACCAGGCTCCTGCTGTACTCATCGGTACACCCGGACGATTGACCCACCATATCAGGAAAAGAACCTTAGATTTAAGTACTGCAACCATGCTGGTACTTGATGAATTTGACAAAGCCCTAGAATTTGGTTTTCAAAAAGACATGGAGTTTATCATTGCTAAAATGACATCTCTACAACAAAGAATTTTAACTTCTGCTACCCAAGGTTTAGCAATTCCATCTTTTACTGGCATCGTAGAGCCAACTTATGTCAACTATTTAACCACGCAAGCTGCTCCTCCAAAATTAACCATCAAAGCCGTACGGTCAAATGCCCAGGACAAGTTTGATGCTTTGTTAAAACTTATTGGAAAAAAAGCACAGCAATCTATATTAGTATTCTGTAACCACAGAGAAGCCGTAGATAGGATCAGTGAAATATTGACCAATAGAGACCTTTCACATGATGTATTTCATGGCGGATTGGAACAGGATGACAGAAGTAAGGCTTTGGTTAAATTCAGAAACGGATCACACAAACTACTCATCACCACAGACTTGGCTTCAAGAGGATTGGATATTCCTGAAATTGAATGTGTTATTCATTACCAATTACCTGCATCAGAAAATGCTTTTATTCATAGAAACGGAAGAACAGCCCGAATGCATGCAGAAGGCGTTGCTTATTTAATATTGGGTGAAAATGAAACGCCTCCAGCCTATATCAAAGGCGAACTTGAAATAGAAGCCTTAGAAGCTTTAACTGAAAGTGCTCCTGCTACCGACTGGGTTACGCTTTATATTTCTGCCGGGAAAAAAGACAAAATCAACAAAGTCGACATCGTTGGTTTATTTCTTCAAAAAGGAGGATTGGCTAAAGAGGAACTTGGATTGATTGAAGTGCAGGATTTCAGTTCTTTTGTGGCGGTGAAACGCACTAAAGTGAATGAATTACTGACATTAATCAGTACTGAAAAATTAAAAAAGAAAACTGTAAAAATAGAAATCGCACGCTAGTTGAATGGCTTCGATGATTTGATACGAAATGCATTTGTTGAATGAAGCTTAGTATTGCAAAGAAAATATTGCTACAACTCTGGTTATGTGCCTTACCTCAACTGATTTCAACTGTTTCGGTGAATGCTCAAATATTAAATATCGAATCATTCAGGTTAGAAAAGGATACTGCCAAAGTATTTTTGGGTAATGTGGGATTTGGCATTTCTGCAAAAAAACAAACCGTGAGTGTTACCAGTTACAATTCAAATGTCAACAGTGTCTACTTATCAAAGCTACACAGTTACATGGTTTTGAGTACCTTATCATTGATTAAAATTGCCAACCAAAATGTTTTAAGTGAAGGATACGCCCATTACAGAATGAATTTCTTCAGAAAGAAAATTTTATCTCCAGAGCAATTCAATCAAATTCAATACGACAAAGGCCGTGGTATGGACAACAGGTTTTTGTCAGGATTATGCATCCGGTATAGAATTTTATACAACAATACCTGGAGCATTTCTGCCAATACAGGTTTCATGTATGAAGTAGAAAACTGGAGTAATACCACCGAACACAAAAAAACCGCATTACTCAAGTCAACAACTAACCTCACCATCAAAGCCCGCATCACTCCTACTTTAAGTTGGTACATGATTACGTATTACCAGGCAAGGTGTGATGAAAACTTCATAAAACCCCGCTTGATTACCGATACCTCTTTACAATTTAAGATAGCTAACAAGTTAAATTTCAACACGCAATATGTTGCCACTTATGACAGTAACCCAATAATTGACATTCCTCATCTAACATATAGTATCAAAAGCAGTATACTTTATAATTTTTAATGGCTTATTTTTTTAATTTAGCCCTACAAAGCTTAAGTTTGTAGAACCATTTTTAATTCAACCAATAAAAATTTAACCCAATGAAAAACTTTATATACACTATTTTGGTATTGTTGTCTTGCTTGATGTTTGCATGTGAAGGTAAGTATGCTGCAAAAGAAACAGCAGACGAGGAATCTTTTTTAGCGGACAGTTCTTACCTTAAATTAGAAAGTAAAACCGTAGCAGACGATTCACTTGCAGCTACTTACAAACCAATCATGGACAAATACATGGAACTTAGGGATGAATTGGTGGAAGCAAATCCTGAAAATGCTTCCAAATTTGCCAATGAAATGAGTATCCTCTTTGACAAAGCAAATGTTAAATCTTTGGACAAAGACAAAATCAATATTTGGGAAGAACAAAAAGATGCCATTCAATTGTTTTTGAAAAAAATTGCCGATACCAAAGATTTAAAAGTGCAAAGAAACGAATTTTATCCTCTTTCAGTAGACGTGTATGATTTGTATATAAAGATTGGTCTCAAAAACTATCCTGTGTACAAACAATTTTGCCCGATGGCATTTAAAGACAAGGGTGGTTTTTGGTTGTCTAACTCAGAAGAAGTTTTAAATCCATATTTTGGAAGCAAAATGCTTCATTGTGGCGAAATACAAGAAAAAATATTTAATCCATAAGCATTTTATAATCAGAAGAATAAAGGGAATTCATACCTCCATTCAAACATTGGATTGTTTTAGTTAAAAAAAAACAAAATCAGATTGTTATATTTTTCCGTTAAGAGATTTTAAACGTGAATCACATGCACTATACCCTGGAAAATATTAAGGAAATAATGGATGAAGAGGTGGTCATCATAGGAGATTTTGCACCTGGAGAAATCACTGGCACCTTGGAAGAAGTGATGGGAGATTCCGGTATCTTATTCATTGGAGGTAAAAGCATTTCCATTGCTGACATTACAGAAATCTATTTGTTTGATGAATCTGGTGAAACCTATTTATTTGACCCAAGTTCTGAACGTGTAGATGAGAACGACGAAGTTGGGGTATTTTCAGACGAACAATTTTTATCTTTAGAAGGAGAATATGTTACAGTTGTTAAATTGGCAGAGGAAGGGGAAGAAATACTTCAGGGAATTGTAGTAAAAGTTGACCTCGACAAACAACTCCTTACGCTTGAAAACTGGGAAAACCAACCTATTCAATTTAACGAAGTAATCAGTCTTAGGGTAAAAGATGAAAAAGGAGAAGAAGTAGAACTCGCTCCTGAAAATTATTTATCTGCATTTAATGAAGACGAACAATATGCCGTAACACAATTTTATGCTTTGATTAAAAGTCAGGTGAGAATTGTGGTGGCAGCAGATGATCTGGAACTAGAAATCAGAGGGACATTAGAAAAAGTAATTCCGGAAAATGGCGGATATTTAATCCTGAAAGAACAAAAAGGAAACATGATTCCTGTGATTGATATTCTTGATTTTTTTGTCATCACCAACAATGGTGATGAGCAATTTTTAGTACCACTTTTACAAGGAGGAGATTTAGGGTACACTGCCTTTGAAATTGGTGATAGTCCGGGTTATTATTCACCGGATGTGCTTCAGTTTTTAGTGAACCGTGAAGTAAAATTAAAAGGCGATTTTGATGGGGTATCAGAAATAATGGGGTTACTGACAGAAGTCAATGAAGCCTTGTTTAAGCTGGCAAACAGTGAAAAGTTTTATGTGATTGAAGACGTTAGCGGTGTTTTTGTAAGAGACAGCAAACGCAAATGGGATTATGTGCCTCCAATCACCTTTGAGCACAGAAATAAAATGTCTGGAGCGTACGAGTCAATGCTTTTGGATTGGTTGATTGGCAAAAAAGTGGTTTTTACCATCAGTTTGATTCAGGGTGGCGTCACTGAATTGTGTGGCTATGTAAAAAGCATCAACAACGAAAATTTCACCATCATCATTGAAGAAGAAAACACAGAAATTGAATTGCCTTTTGTGTTGGATATTTATTTGGTAAATGAAAAAGGCTTGCTTCAATTCATCAACCCCAAATCTGGGATTGCTGAAGACAGGAGTTTGTACAAATATTCAGAAAATGAATTGCTTTCCTTACTAATGAGAAGCGTTCAATTGGATGGAGATTTCGGGGACCAAACCCACTTGGAAGGAATGGTAACAAAATGCAATTACCACAAAGGGTATATCATCCTATCAAACCAGCCAGACCAACCTATTCCGGTGATTAATATCAGTAAATATACGATGTTGAACAATTAAGTACTCAGCATTAATCAATTGTCTTTACGACCAGCAATCAAAGAGGCTCCCAGCAATGCTACCAGCAACAAAACAGCAATAATTTCAAATGGCAATAGGTATTGGGTCATTAAATTAACACCAATAATGGGCGTGGTATTTCCACTGACCATCAGGCCATTTTTTATCCAGGGCAATTTGGAAAAATTAATTTCCATAATCGAATTCATCAACAATGTAAACAGCGCAGAAGACAACAACAGTCCCGAAACGGTATTGATTGATTTGGCCCGAATAGGCTGATTCCCAACTTTATTGGTCAGCATCACACCGAACACAATTAATATTAAAATTCCACCAATATAAATCATTATTTGGGTGAGCCCGATAAATTCAGCGGAGGCAAAAATATACAAAGCGGCCACCCCTATAAAAGTCAACAACAACGAAAATGCGGCGTAAATCACATTCGTAGTAATTGCCATATAAACCGCCGACACCAAAGTAAGCAAAGTAAAAAAAACAAATATAATTTCTTGAAGGAGGTACATTTTTTAATTTTGAATATTGAATTTTGAATTTTGAATTATTTTCAATTTTTAATTAAAAATTTAAAATTATCCACCACACCTTTATTGTTTAGTTCTGAATTTTAGCTATTGAATGTTGAATCCTTTTAATGGGCGAATTCAATTTTTAATTAAAAATTTAAAATTAAGAATTTAAAATTATCCATCACCCCTTCTTGTCTTCCAGCATCTGTTTCTTTTCCAGCACTTGTTCTGGTGATAGATTACTGAAATGGTAATTCATATTGGTGACATCAAATTCACTGAAATCATAGGTTTTGGTCATCGTCAAACATTCGGTTGGACAAACGGTAGTGCACAAGCCACAAAAGCAACATTTG
>CALPQG020000199.1 GCA_943325655.2 Bifidobacterium breve
CAAAGCCTTGGGTTACGACCATATTTTACTCGTTACCGGGGAAGCCAATCAAACCGTTGGGGTACCTTATTTGCAAAAAGCTATCCGACTGGTAAAACAACATTTCGCGAATGTCTCCATAGAGGTGCAACCTTTGGATGCAGATGAATATGAAATTTTGATTAACGAAGGGGTGCATTCGGTATTGGTTTACCAGGAAACTTACCACCAGGAAGCGTACCAAGACTACCATCCCAAAGGGAAAAAATCAAACTTTAACTATAGACTTGACACGGCCGATCGTTTAGGAAAAGTGGGCGTGCACAAAATCGGCTTAGGTGTTTTGATAGGTTTAGAAGATTGGCGGGTAGATAGTTTTTTCAATGCCTTGCACCTCGATTACCTCGAAAAAACCTATTGGCAAACCAAGTATTCGGTTTCGTTTCCGAGGTTAAGACCAGCAGAAGGGGTGGAAACACCTAAAGTAATTATTTCAGACAAAGAATTGGTGCAGTTGATTTGTGCTTATAGAATTTTCAATGAAGAAGTTGAATTGTCATTGTCGACCCGTGAACATGAATCCTTTAGGGATAATGTGATCAAATTAGGAATTACTTCTGTAAGTGCGGGTTCAAAAACCAATCCTGGGGGCTATGCCAATGCAGAAGAATCTTTAGAGCAATTTGAAATATCAGACGAAAGAACTCCTGCAGAAATTGCCACCATGATTCGCAATGCTGGCTATGAACCGGTTTGGAAAGATTGGGATGCTGTATTGGTGGGGAAATAGTTATCGTGTTTACGGTTGTTATGTTTACAAGTAACCTACACCAGCGATTCAATAAGCTATACATTTAAGAAAGTTTACGGTTGTCATGTTTACAAGTAACCCCGAACTGAGAACCGAAAACTGAGAACTGAAAACTGAGAACTAAAAAATATGAAAACATCCATCATTGGTTTAATGTCTGGCACTTCCCTCGATGGACTCGATATCGCTTTTTGCGAATTCGAAAAAATAAACGATGCCTGGCATTATAAAATCATTTGTGCCGAAACCATTGATTATGCTGAAGCATGGAAAAACCGTTTGGCAAATCTTGATACCGCTTCTGCTTTGACATTTGCCCAAACGGACGCCGATTTGGCTTATTATTTTGGGGCTGAAGTGAATGCATTTATTCAAAAAAATAATATCAAACCACAAGTCATCGCCTCACATGGTCAAACCATTTTTCACCAACCGGGCAATGGATTTACTACTCAAATCGCTAATGGCGCCTATATTCACGCAGTAACGGGCATTCCTGTGGTATGCGATTTTAGAACTGTGGATGTGGGTTTGGGTGGAAATGGCGCTCCTTTGGTGCCTATTGGGGATGAATTGTTGTTTCATGAATATGATTACTGTTTAAACCTTGGAGGCTTTGCCAATATCTCATTCACCAAAGAGAATCAACGCATTGCGTTTGATATTTGTGCCGTGAATATGGTATTGAATAAATTGTGTGCAACACTTGGTTTGCCTTACGATGACAATGGCAACATTGCCCGAAATCATGGTCCCGACAGCGAATTGTTAAAAGCCCTGAGTGACTTGGAATTTTACACACGCCAAGCGCCAAAATCTTTAGGAAAAGAATGGGTTGATGCCGAAGTAATGCCGATTTTAAACCGATTCAATCTCTCCATAGAAATCAAAATAGCCACATTTACAGAGCATGTTGCGCAACAGATTAGCTATATTTTACATGCCAATTGCAGTATTTTCAAAACCCAGCAAATGTTGGTTACTGGTGGCGGTGCGTTTAATGGCTATTTGATTGAACGTATCCATAAATTTACCAAAGGAAATGTAGACATTATCGTGCCCGAAGCTGAACTCGTGATGTTCAAAGAAGCCTTGATATTTGCTTTTTTAGGATTGTTGAGAATAAATGGTGCCGTAAATTCCTTAAGTAAAGTCACCGGAGCACGCAAAGACAGCATCGGTGGGGCGGTTTATGGTGGGTTGTAGGGGTTTGTTGGTTTACAGTTATTAGTTATCAGTTTAGTGTTTATACTCAACATTCAGCACTAAAAACTAAACACTACAATATCGTTTTGCTTTGTATAATTTTATCACAATATTTGTTGAATCACATTGCCTTATACCGATAAAAAATGAGTATTTTAGAACTAAGAAATGCATTAAACGCCAACTATATTCTTAATAATTCATTAGAAAACATTGTTGTTTTTATAGGAATTATTTTAGCAGGATTAGTGGTCAAACAGCTTGTTTCTAAACTTTTAGGAAGGGTAGTTTTTAGGTTTGTGAAAAAATTTAGCTACGATTTATCGGTAGATAGTTTTATAGCATTAATCAAACAACCATTTGAAAGCTTATTTATTGTTTGGTTTTTATATTTTGCTTTTGGATTTTTAGAATTTCCCCAATATTGGAATTTAAGAGAGGTAGATAAGTTTGGATTGAAAATGGTGATTGACAAAGGCTATCAACTGGCTTTTTTTGTATCTGCCACCTGGCTCCTATTACGATTGATCGACTTTTTTGCTTTGGCATTGAGCAAACGAGAAATTGAACGTGAAAGCAAACTGCATGAGCAATTGATTCCTTTCATGAAAGAATTTATCAAAATTGTGGTATTGATTTTCTCATGCTTCTTGTTTTTAGGAATTGTGTTTGACATGAACGTGGCGTCTATCATCACCGGTTTAGGAATTGGTGGTTTGGCGGTAGCGCTTGCTGCCAAAGAAAGTCTTGAAAACCTGCTGGCTTCTTTTACCATATTTCTAGACAAGCCATTTGTGGTAGGTGACAGTGTGAAAATTGGTAATATCGTGGGCACGGTGGAACGTGTCGGTTTTAGAAGTACAAGAATTCGTACCCTTGAAAAATCATTGGTGTCTATGCCCAATAAAAAAATGGTCGACGATGTACTAGACAACCTCACCAACAGAAATATCAGAAGGGTGAAATTTAACATTGGTCTTCAGCTGGATAACAAGAAAGAAAATATAGACAAGTTTATTGCCCAAATCAAATCAGTGGTAGAAAAACATGACTTAACTGGTCCCGATTTTTACATCTATTTTCAAGGTTTTGATGAGTCTAACTATTCAATTTTTATGCTCTATTTTATCAATACCACAGAAGAAAAAAACTATATCAAAGCAAGAGAAGAAATCAATTTGGAGATTTTAGCACTCGCAGAAAAAAATGAAATAAAGTTTGCGGTATATGTAAAATAAAAGGTTTTTCATGATTGTAGTAAGCTGATTTTTTAATGGTGAATATTGACTAAGTTTGTATTTTTTCATCCTGTTCAAATTAAAAATTCGTGCCATCAATACATTGTAGTGGCGGCACGATTTGTAGTTTTATCGGGTCTCAACTTTTCACTGTTGCTGGACTGTTGCTGGAGTTCTTCTCCAACAACCTTTATAGACAATAGCTGAAATTTTATAGGTATACATAGAAGGGCATTTTCGAACATGATATTCACTTGTTTGGCTTTTTAATATCAGTCTAAAAAAATCTTGAAAACATGTACACGATTGTTAATCCTAATTCGTTAATTTGCATTACAAACATTTTAAATAAATGATCATGACTGCATTTAGAAAATATTTATTACCTATACTGATAACTACGATATTTGTCGGCGTTGCTACCGCATCAATTTTGACCAATGGTAACGAAACTACTACTGAAGAAGGTGGTGTGAAATGGATTACTTTTGAAGAACTGAATAAATTACAAAAGAAAAATCCTCGTAAAGTGGTGTTTGATGTCTATACCGATTGGTGTGGCTGGTGTAAAAAAATGGACAAGTCGACTTTTGCTGACCCAACGGTTGGGAAATTTGCCAACGAAAAATTTTATGCCGTGAAGCTCAATGCGGAAAGCAAAAAAGTAATCAAATACCAAGGTCGTGAAATGACCGAACAAGAATTAGCGGCTTCATGGAGAGTTACTGGTTATCCAACTACCGTTTATTTAGACGAAAAAATGAACTTGATTGAGCCTCGTTCTGGTTATTTGGATGTGAATCAGTTTATGTTGGTCTTGAAATTTTATGGAGGTGATTACCATAAATCTCAAACCATTGAACAGTTTGCGCAAACACAACAAGCCATACAAGCAAGATAAGAAAACGTTGAGTGATAAAGAACCCAATAATGCTAAAAATATGAAACCCATTACGGACATATCGCAATTGGATTTAAACAAAACCTATACTGTTGCTGACTACCTGTCATGGCAGTTTGATGAAATGGTGGAATTAATCAAGGGCAAGATTTTTAAAATGTCTCCTGCTCCCATTCCCAAACATCAAGTCTACGCTGGGAATTTATTTCGTGACATTTCAACCTATTTGAAAAAAAATCACTGTAAGGTTTTCATTGCTCCTTTTGATGTTTATTTGCCAATTCAAAAACCAAATGGTAAGCCAACTATCGTTCAACCTGATATTTGTGTCATTTGTGATCCAACTAAAATAGACGATCGTGGATGCAAAGGTGCTCCAGATATGGTGATAGAGTTTCTTTCACCCAGTACTGCACACAAAGATTTAACAGAAAAATTTCAAGTATATGAAGAATCTGGAGTAAGAGAATATTGGATCATATCACCCGGTGACAAAATTGTGGATGTTTTTTTACTCGAAAATGCTAAATATCAATTAAAAGGGAAATATACTTTGGGTGATAAAATAGCTCTTTATACCCTACCTGAATTAGTAATAGACTTAGAGGATGTATTTGACTACTAGATAATTTCTTTAAAATTTACCATTAATACAAAAGGCTTTCATTAATTTTGAAAGCCTTTTGTATTTCATACGATGGCAAACTTCATCATTCAACCATAACATGAACGAACTCTTTACTTCTTCCATTTCAGATACCATTGTTGCCTTGGCGACTGCTCCGGGCATTGGTGCCATTTCTGTCATTCGTTTATCAGGAAAAGAGGCCATTACGATTTGTAATGAGGTATTTAAAGGCAAAGACTTGAGTTTGGTCGAAACCCATACTGCCCATTTTGGTACGATTCGCGACGGCAATAAAATTATAGATGAAGTATTGGTTACCGTTTTTATTGGTCCAAAATCATTTACCAAAGAAAATATCGTAGAAGTTTCCTGTCACGGTTCGCCATACATCACCAAAGAAATTATCCGGGTATTTTTAAACCATGGCGCGCGTCTGGCCAAACCAGGAGAGTTTACCAAACGGGCATTTTTAAATGGACAATTCGATTTGGCACAAGCCGAAGCCGTTGCCGACCTGATCGCTGCCGATTCTGAAATGTCTCATAAGGCAGCCTTGAGTCAAATGAGAGGTGGTTTTTCCAAAGAAATCAAAGCCCTAAGAACAGAATTGATACATTTTGCTTCCTTGATTGAATTAGAACTAGATTTTTCTGAAGAAGATGTAGAATTTGCCAACAGGGATGATTTACGTGCCTTGATTGAAAAGCTCAAAGTAACCATTCAAAAATTACTGGCTTCTTTTGATTTGGGGAATGTGATAAAAAACGGGGTTCCGACCGTAATTGCGGGGAAACCGAATGCCGGAAAATCGACCTTGCTCAATGCCTTGTTGAACGAAGACCGCGCCATGGTTTCTGACATTGCAGGCACTACCCGCGACGTGATTGA
>CALPQG020000200.1 GCA_943325655.2 Bifidobacterium breve
CAAGTTATACTGTTTACAAACTAAATTAATAGAAAAGTAAAACAGAATAAAGATAATTGTTAAATTTGTACCCTGCATGATGAAAACCATGCTATTAAAAGGTAAACTGACTATATAAAGAAATGATTGGAGCAAGTAATGTTTCGTTAAGATACGGCAAAAGAGTTTTGTTTGATGAAGTTAATATCAAATTTACGGCAGGTAACTGTTATGGTTTAATTGGTGCCAATGGTGCTGGTAAATCCACTTTTTTAAAAATCCTTTCAGGTGAAATAGAACCTCAAACGGGTAGTGTAGACATTACTCCAGGAGAGAGGTTAGCGGTTTTAAAACAAAATCACTTTGAATATGATGAATATCCTGTATTAGAAACGGTAATCATCGGCCATAAAAGGCTGTATGAAATCATGAAAGAGAAGGATTTGATTTATGCCAAAGAAGATTTTTCGGATGCTGACGGTGAAAAAGCAGCTGAGCTGGAATCAGAATTTGCTGACCTAAATGGTTGGAATGCAGAACCTGATGCTGCAGGTTTGTTGAGTGGTTTAGGTATCAAAGATGATATGCATTACACCTTGATGAAAGACTTGAGTGGTAAAGAAAAGGTGCGTGTATTGTTAGCTCAGGCACTTTTTGGAGAACCAGACATTTTGTTACTCGATGAGCCTACCAATGATTTGGATGTAGATTCTATTCTTTGGTTAGAAAATTACCTGGCCGATTTCAAAAATACAGTTGTAGTAGTTTCACACGATCGTCACTTCCTGGATCAGGTTTGTACGCACATTGCCGATATTGATTTTGGTAAAATTTCTTTCTATGGTGGTAACTACAGTTTCTGGTATGAATCAAGTCAATTGGCCTTGCGTCAACGTGGTGACCAAAACAGGAAAGTGGAAGACAAACGTAAAGAATTGGAAGATTTCGTTCGTCGTTTCTCCGCGAATGCTTCTAAATCTAAACAAGCTACTTCGAGAAAGAAAATGTTGGAAAAATTAACGATAGACGAAATCAAACCTTCTTCCCGTCGTTATCCTCACATCAATTTCAAACCTGACAGGGAAATGGGTGACCAACTGCTTCAGGTGGATAATTTATCTTATAAAATGGCTGACGGTACTGTATTGTTCAGTAACGTATCATTCAATTTAAATCCAAATGACAAAGTAGCCATTATTGCCAAAGATCCTTTGGCAATAACTACTTTGTTTCAAGTATTGGCTGGTGAAAAAGAACCAACTACCGGTACCTATAAATGGGGGGTAACTACCAACCAAGCGTATTTACCAAACGACAACCATGCTTATTTCAACAGCGATGAGTTGAATTTGGTAGATTGGTTACGACAATATTCCAAAGAAAAAGACGAAAGCTTTATCCGTGGGTTCTTGGGTAGAATGTTGTTTTCTGGAGAAGAAGCGTTGAAAAAATCTAATGTAATGTCAGGTGGAGAAAAGGTGCGTTGTATGTTGTCAAGAATGATGCTTCAGGGTGCCAATGTATTGTTGATGGATGAGCCAACCAATCACTTGGATTTGGAAGCCATTACAGCTTTAGACAATGGCATGAAAGAGTTTAAAGGCTCTATTTTGTTTACCTCTCATGATATGCAAATTGTGAATACCGTTGCCAACCGTATCGTTGAAATCTCCTCTAAAGGTTGTGTAGATAAAATCATGACTTACGAAGAATACCTAGAAAACAATACTGTTCAAGAACAGGTCGCTGCCATTTATTAATGAGATGAATCTAGTTGTACTACTCAAATGGTGATAAATTTCAAAGCCCATAAATTATTGTAATTTATGGGCTTTGAAATTTATCACTTATTATAGATGAATGATTTTTTATTATTCTACTGTAAAGCATCAATTGTAAATGAATGTTTAAAGCTTGTAGTTTCGTGGTTGCTATGAATCATTTTTATTGAAAATAAAGATTATAAAAATTAAAATATACATTGCTGAAATTTAAAAAATAATTATCCCATGAAAAAAATCATTTTAACAGTAGCAGCTTTAACGAGTTTTGCATTTGCTAATGCACAAGATTTTAAACCAACAGCAGGAAAGATTTCTTTAGAAGTAAATGTAACAAGTATCTTTCTTGAAACATTAGCCCCTGGTTATACTGCATTGCCTGGTGGTCTTCCACAACAATCAGTTCCAGCTTATGGAGCTAAAGTGCGTTATTTCTTGGCCGATCAATTGGCAGTAAGATTAGGTTTAGGATGGAACTCTTCTTCCACTAAAGATCCAGTTTTTTTTGGAGTAGGTTCAACTAAAGTTTCAGTAGGAGAAAATACAAGCTCATTCTCTGAAATTACATTTATTCCAGGATTTGAAAAACATTTTGAAGGTACGGATAAACTTTCTCCATACATTGGTGCAGTAATCCCTGTTTCTTTTGCTTCTTCTGAAGAAGTTACAATTACTACAGGTGCTACGGCTACTGATTTGCTAACAACTACAACCACAAATCAATTTGGTAGTTCATCTTTTGGTCTAGGTGTATTATCTGGAGCTGACTATTACATCTCTAAAAGTCTTTTCTTAGGGATTGAATTAGGGTTGAATTTTATTTCTGGTTCACAAAAAGATTTAGTACAGTCTTCTACAGGTACAGGAACTTTTGCTACATCGACAACACCAGCGCTAACCACTGAAAGAGGTTCAAACTTTACAGTAAATGTAGCTTCAAATGCTTCATTTAGATTAGGATATTGGTTCTAGGAATTAGACTATGTATACCATTAAAGCCCAACTTACTTTGCGTATGTTGGGCCTTTTTGTTGACTCTTATTTTAAAAGCTGAAATAAGTTTTGTTTTAAGCTGACTTTGATCAATGAATACTTTTATTTTTTTCTATAAATTGTGCCAGTTTTAAACATTATTTTAATCTTTAAATTTTAATCATTATGAAAAAAATTTTTATTACACTAGCCGCTTTAGCCAGCTATGCATTTGCAAATGCTCAAGATTTTAAACCAACAGCTGGGAAATTAGCATTTGAATTAAATGCCGCAAGTCCGTTTGCAGCAAGTACACCACTCAGTTTACCTGTTTATGGGTTTAAAGCGCGATATTTAATTGCAGACATGTTTGTGGGAAGATTAGGTTTGAATTGGAATTTGGCTACCACCACTACACCAAAAGTTTTATCCAACGGAATAGATAATGAAGATGACAAAACGTCTCTTTCTACTTTTACAGTTGCTCCTGGTATTGAAAAACATTTTGAAGGAACAGAGCGCTTTTCACCTTACCTGGGTTTAATCGTTCCAATATCATTTGGGTCAAGTGAAACGGTGACAAATTCGGGGGTAAGTGCAACCAACAGAATGCAAACTACCGTTAAGAATGCAAATGGTTTTTTATCCATTGGAGGTTCATTATTAAGTGGTGTAGATTTTTACATGTTCAAAAATATGTATTTGGGAGCTGAGTTTGGCTTAAGCTTTACCTATATGTCTCAAAATGATATAGAAACTTCGTATGATGTCATTGGAGGGCCAGCAATTTCTAGTTCAACTCAAACCGGTGGTTCATCATTTAACATTACACCTGCAGCCAATGCCTCCTTTAGGTTTGGGTATTGGTTTTAGTTAAATTCTAAGGATTGGATATTGAGCTATTCTCAAGAGTAGCTTAATATTCAATTTTTGTATTCATTCAAGAGTAGCAAGAGTTCTTTTGAATGATTTTTTTTGAAATTAATTCAAGGAGTTTTCTTTTTTTAATTGCTCAATACAATTTCATTCCTAAATTAAAGATATTCTTTTCTGAAAATAAAGGTCTAAATCTAAAATATATTATACCTTTGTACACCGTAATCGCAAGGAAATAATCTTTTATGTCATCAGGAGTAAAGTATGTATTTGTTACGGGTGGTGTTACCTCCTCGTTAGGTAAAGGCATTGTTGCCGCATCATTGGCTAAGTTGTTACAAGCCAGAGGTTATCGTGTCACCATCCAAAAATTTGACCCCTATCTTAATATTGATCCAGGAACTCTCAATCCTTATGAACATGGCGAATGCTATGTTACTGATGATGGTGCTGAAACAGATTTGGATTTAGGACACTATGAAAGGTTCCTAAATATTCCAACTTCCCAAGCCAATAATGTAACCACAGGAAGAATTTACAATACTGTAATTACCAAGGAGCGTCAAGGTGCTTTTTTGGGTAAAACTGTGCAAGTAATTCCTCACATTACTGACGAAATTAAAAGAAATATTACCTTACTTGGTGAAACAGGGGAGTTTGATATTATCATTACTGAAATTGGCGGCTGTGTTGGCGATATCGAATCTTTGCCATTTGTAGAAGCTGTTCGTCAATTGCGCTGGGACTTAGGGCCAAATAATTCTTTGGTGGTGCATTTAACTTTGGTGCCATACCTTAAAAGTGCCGGCGAATTAAAAACCAAACCAACACAACATTCTGTAAAGCAATTGTCAGAGTCTGGTATTCAGCCAGATATTTTGGTATGTAGAACAGAACATCCTCTTCCAATAGAAATTCGTAAAAAAGTTGCTCAGTTTTGTAACGTACAGATCAATTCTGTCATAGAGGCCATGGATGCTGAAACCATCTATGATGTGCCTTTGCTGATGCGTAAAGAAAAATTGGACGAACGTGTAATTAGCAAATTGAAATTGCCTACCAAAGGTGAACCTGTTTTGGATTCATGGAAAGAATTTTTAGGTAAACTTAAAAATCCTATAGATGAAGTTAATATTGGTTTGGTTGGGAAGTATGTAGAGTTAAAAGATGCCTATAAATCTATTGTGGAAGCATTTATTCATGCTGGTGCAGTAAACGAATGTAAAGTGAACCTGAAATGGATTTCTTCAGAATCATTGAATGATGAAACCATTTCTCAAGTATTAAAATCTTTGGATGGCGTTCTCGTTGCTCCGGGTTTTGGAGAGAGGGGGATTGAAGGTAAAATCAATGCCATTAAATTTGTAAGAGAAAACAAAATTCCATTTTTTGGAATTTGTCTGGGAATGCAATGTGCCGTGGTTGAATTTGCAAGAAATGTGTTGCATTTAAAAGAAGCAGCTTCTTTTGAAATGAATCCTGATACGCCGTATCCAGTAATTGACATCATGGCGGATCAAAAAGACCTTACCATGAAAGGCGGAACGATGCGCTTGGGTGCTTATCCTTGTGAATTGAAAAAAGGAACCAAGGCTTTCAGTATCTATGGTAAAAATAAAATCTCAGAACGACACAGACATCGTTACGAATTTAACAATCAATATTTGGCGCAATTTGAAGCTGGAGGAATGATCGCTTCGGGTTTAAACCCTGATTCGGGCTTGGTGGAAATGGTTGAAATAAAAGACCATCCTTGGTTTATTGGAGCACAATTTCACCCTGAACTTAAAAGCACCGTGTTAAATCCACATCCTTTATTTGTGAAATTTATCAAAGCAGCGAGAGATTATTCTAAGAAATAAGTACAAATGGGTATCAAGTATTAGGTATTAAGTACAAAGTATCAAATTTTACTCGTATCAAGAACTTAAATATCCAACATTAATAAAAAATAATTAACCTTAAAATTCCTAGTACCTAGTACTTAATACTTTGTACCTAGTACCTAAAAAAAATGGATAAAAATTCAACC
>CALPQG020000201.1 GCA_943325655.2 Bifidobacterium breve
AACGCATTAAAATATAAAGTAGCTCAAAAGCCTCACCCCAACCCTCTCCAAAGGAGAGGGAGCTGTCCATTAATCATAGTTTCGAAATTAATACCTAAAAAAAGTTCGTTTTCAATAAATCATTTTGATTTTATCCGACTCTAAAGCCCTTCTCCTTTGGAGAAGGGTTTGGGATGAGGCCTTTCATATCGAGTTTTTATTCTAATTATTTTAATGCGTTTGCCCTGGAGAAAATATACACATTGCTTGCCTAAGAGGAATAAAAAACAACAGTATAGTGAAAATTAAGGGGTATGCGAGTTTTTATGAGACCTTAATTGGTAGTTTTTTAATGAATGTTACTTCTTAAAACAATAATAAGTCAAATATTTCTGATACTTTAAAATTAAATCATAGTGATTCAACATTAAAAATATTACTTTGCATGTACAATTAAAACTCAAAAACGGATGCTTGAATTTCTTAAAACCTTACTTGATTCCAAAGAAATCATTACCAATGGAGGTTTGTTTTTGATTGTATTGATTGTGTATGTTGAAAACGGTTTGTTTTTCGGTTTCTTTTTACCCGGAGATTATTTGTTGTTTTTGGCGGGTGTATTTTGTGGCACTCAGGCATTTGCAGTGGGTATTGTTACCTTGGTTTTGGCGGTTACCGGCGCATCTATTGCAGGCAGTTTGACCGGTTATTTGTTTGGAAATATTGTAGGGAAAAAGCTGCTGCATAAACAAGACAGCATGTTTTTTAAGATTGAATACCTTGTCAGAACGCGTGTTTATTTTATGAAATTTGGCGGTAAAACCTTGATTATTTCCAGGTTTTTACCCATTGTGAGAACATTTGCTCCAATACTTGCAGGTATGGTAAAAATGAATTTTAAAAAATTCATGTATTTTAATTTTATGGGTGGTACCATCTGGGTATTTTCACTTATTCTTTCAGGCTATTTTTTGGGAACCAGGTTTCCCCAAATCATGCATTACCTGGAATACGT
Organism: Bifidobacterium breve; assembly: GCA_943325655.2. GTDB lineage: Bacteria > Bacteroidota > Bacteroidia > Cytophagales > UBA9547 > CALPQG02. Next base: position 995 of record CALPQG020000201.1, read on the forward strand.
CGTTTTCTTCTTTTTGGCCATCACTTCTTTCGTGGTATTGAAAGGATTTTTTGAAATGAATAAAAAGAAAAAAAAGAAACTTAGTCGTTTGTAATCCATAGTTTATGGGCATTTTTTTATGTGAAATTATTTTTTTGAATGATTTTATATCCTTATTTGATATTACGCGTAACAGCATTTAAACTAAAGGCTTTTAATCATGGCTTATATGGAACCCGCTCCTTTAAAAAAGGAGAACCCTTTCGAATCAATGATGTCGAGATTTAATGTGGCCGCAGATTTACTTGGTCTTGACGAAGATACTTATAACGTTCTCAAAACACCTACCCGACAAATTATTGTCGCTCTTCCTGTAACCATGGACAATGGGCGCATTCATGTATTTGAAGGTTACCGTGTTATTCACAGTACTATTTTGGGACCTTCAAAAGGTGGCATTCGGTACGACTTAGATGTCAACATCGACGAAGTAAAAGCCCTGGCTGCCTGGATGACATGGAAATGTGCGGTGGTTGATTTGCCTTATGGAGGCGCAAAAGGAGGCATCATTTGTGATCCAAAAACCATGTCCCGAGGAGAATTAGAAAGACTTACACGTGCCTATACCTTGTCTTTAAACGATGTATTTGGGCAAGACAAAGATATTCCTGCACCAGATATGGGCACAGGTCCACAAGAAATGGCTTGGTTGATGGATGAATATTCCAAATCTCAGGGCATGACCGTGAATGCAGTGGTCACGGGAAAACCATTGGTACTCGGAGGTTCACTTGGAAGGGTAGAAGCAACTGGCCGTGGTGTGATGATTTCTGCTTTTGGGGCCATGGAAAAATTAAAAATGATTCCGTCTAAAACTTCGGCAGCCGTACAAGGTTTTGGAAATGTGGGTTCTAATGCTGCAAGGTTACTTTATGAAAGAGGTATACATGTAAAAGCCATCAGCGATATCAGCGGTGCTTATTGGAACGACAAAGGTTTGGATATTCCTGCCATGTTGGAATATGCGGCAAAAAACAACAGGTCATTGGAAGGATTTCCTGGAGCTGAAAAAATCTCCAATGAAGAGTTGATCACTGCGAAAGTGGATTTGCTCGTACCGGCTGCGAAGGAAGATGTCATTACTTCCGAAAATGCAGGTAAAATTCAGGCAAGGTTAATCGTGGAAGGCGCCAATGGGCCAACAAGTTCCAAAGCCGATGCCATTATCAATGACAAAGGAATTATGGTTGTACCAGATATTTTAGCCAATGCTGGAGGAGTTACCGTATCTTATTTTGAATGGGTACAAAACAGGTTGGGCTACAAATGGACTTTAGACCGTGTAAACCGCCGTTCAGATAGAATTATGAAAGAGGCATTTGACAGGGTATTTGCAGCAGCAACGCAACATAAAGTGGCGATGAGAATTGGAGCCTATGTAGTGGCCATAGATAAAGTGGCACAAACCTATAAATTTAGAGGAGGATTTTAAAGACATGCTCATCCCCACACTTTTGATTGACTTAAAGGATCTCGGAAGAGGTCCTTTTTTTAGTGGTGTAATTTTTATTTTTCAATCGTTTATATCATTCACTGTGTGCGTTATTAATCTTAACCCGAAATCATTTTTAAACAGGTTTAAATATTGCCTATTATATAGTTCAAAATTTACTTCAGTTGTTTAAATTTGAAAACCTAATATTGGTTTTCGGTTCAGGTTTCCCAAAAAAGCTGACGACTGATGACTGAAAACTGACAATTAAAAAAATGGATGATTTAAAAACAGGACAAGGCGGCGTTGTCATCACAAAACTAGACGATTTGGTAAACTGGGCGCGGCTGTCGTCGATGTGGCCAATGGGTTTTGGATTGGCTTGTTGTGCGATAGAGATGATGTCGAGTTATGCTTCGGGTTATGACCTCGACAGGTTTGGCGTCATCCCAAGAGGATCTCCCCGTCAGTCGGATGTGATGATTGTTGCCGGAACAGTTACCTTCAAAATGGCCGACCGTATCCGTCGTTTGTATGAACAAATGGCCGAACCGAGGTACGTGATATCTATGGGTTCCTGCTCCAATTGCGGCGGACCCTATTGGGAACACGGCTACCATGTTGTCAAAGGTGTGGACAGAATTATTCCAGTGGATGTGTATGTTCCGGGTTGTCCACCAAGACCAGAAGCGTTGATTGGTGGCTTTTTGAAATTACAGGAAAAAATCAGAAACGAACATACTGTTGCACCAAGTGCTTTGTTGAAGTTAATGGGGCAACGTTAGTGTTGGGTTGTGAGTGTTGTGTTTTTAGTAAATTAATACCCTGACAAACTTTTATTACCATGGAAAATATAAAAAATATCATCATAGCGAAGTTTGGAGAAGCAGCAATTGTGCAGGAGAATACGGTGGGATTACAACCTTCTTTGCAGGTAAAAACTACACTTATTGCGGAAATCTGCCAAGAAATTTTTCAAAACCCTGCTACATTTTTTGATTATTTGTCGTGCGTAACCGGTATTGACAATGGCCCTGAAATAGGCACTGTAGAAGTAATTTACCATATTTATTCTATTCCTTTTGACAAACACCTGGTTTTGAAAGTAATTGAACCAAGGGGAGACGCACAGCATTTACCGTCAGTACCCTCCGTTGCTGGTGTTTGGCAAACAGCCAATTGGCATGAACGTGAAGCCTATGATTTGTTAGGAATACACTTTGAAGGCCATCCAGATTTAAGAAGAATTTTAATGCCCAATGATTGGGAAGGTTATCCGCTCAGAAAAGATTACGAGGAGCAGGAGACGTATCATGGAATTAAGGTCGCTTATTGAGTTTACGGTTTTCAAATTCTCGGTTTACGGTTGTTTGTTAATAAACTAAAAAAACGCTAGGACTCTCTGTTTTTTAAAAACTGTACACTCAAAAACTTGTAAACTTGATAACCGTAAACTTGTAAACTAAAAAAAAGCCATGCAGGAAATTGAGCCATTTTACAATTGGGAAAAATATTATATCGCTTCTCAGGATCCTAAATCGCCATTTTTTGAAGTGGAATACAGCATTACCGAATACACCAACAGCATTTACGGTTATTACATTCACCCACTTTGGGATTTTATTGGGTCCGAAACCTTGTGGGCTAAAATTTTATACGTCGACTATCAGCTCAATTTTGCAGTGATCGCGTTTTTTGGTGAATGGAATGACGCTTTACACAACGACATCATGCACCTCAAACGCAATGTCGTAGACCAGATGACGGCCCAAGGAATCAACAAGTTTATCCTCATCGGTGAAAATGTATTTAACTTTCACGGATCAGATGATTGTTACTATGAAGAATGGTTTGAAGACGTGGAAGATGGTTGGATTGCAGCACTCAACTTCAGGTACTTTGTCACTGACGAATGGAAAAAATACATGATAGACAGCTATATCAATTATGGAGGTACGCTTGACATTGAAGCCTGGCGCACTTACTCGCCAGTACTACTTTTTAAAACGGTTGATGAATTGATTATAAGGAGGTTGAACTGATTTTCCTATTTATTTCCAACCTGACATGGCAAAAGACGAAGCTATTGCATGGGCGCAAATGCTACATTTGATTACCATCAAAGCTGGTTTTGGAATGTGGGTGAAGTAGGAAGGATAGGTTAAAAAATGTCAGGTGAAAACAACTGACATGGCAAAACTGTAAACCGATTATTTGTACTTGATACTTTGTACTTAATACATCATTACTCAATCTTCAATACCTTGATTTTTTTGCCGTTGAATGCAAATTCATCTCCCACTTGCTTTCCTTTTAACAAAGCACCAATCGGAGAAGCCAATGAAATCACATAATATGGTTCTTTATCTATGGTGACCAAACCTGCCCCAATAGCAATATAATACACGCCATTGGAAGTGGTCACCAAACTTCCTTGTTGTACAACAGTACTGGTATGGAAAGTATTGATTGGGGTTAAAAGCTGAAGCAATTGACGCGCTTGGAGTAATTGAGAAGTATTTTTTTCTACCTCCAATTGCATCATCGCCCTGCCAGTTTCATACTTGTCACCCGCGCTACTTTTGCCTTCTTCATTGGCAGAAAATTGTGCTGCGGTGATGGCAGCCTGTGCCGTTTCAATACGTTCCTGAACGTAATTTAAGCAATAGGTATGAAGTTTTTCCTTAGCCATTTTGAGTATTCTATTGTCAGAACAGTGCTTATTCATGAAGAATACCCTGTTTTTCAGCAACAGTTTACAGTTTTTTAAGAGTGAAACCTAACTAAAAGGTTAAAACTTCTGGAATACTTGGTTTGAATGGTGCTAAGAGATATTTAAAACTGCTGCAGAATTTGGCTTCGCCCGATATAAAAGTGCCCCGAAAATATATCTTCTATTTTAATTTCACATCAACCTTGTTTTAATGAAATATTTACGTACATTTGTATCCCGATTAAGAATAAGCGGTTTAGCAATAAACCATAAAGATACATCGCGGGATGGAGCAGTAGGTAGCTCGTCGGGCTCATAACCCGAAGGTCACAGGTTCGAGTCCTGTTCCCGCTACAAAGAGGTCAACAATTGTTGACCTCTTTTTTTATTTTTAAATTTTAAATTTATGTTTTACACCTACATTCTTGAATCAGTACATTTTGCTGA
>CALPQG020000202.1 GCA_943325655.2 Bifidobacterium breve
ACGACCTTTTAAAAAATGCGTTATCCCGATATTCTCGGGATTGATCCATGAAGCGGTTAAAAACAAAACACTGTTTGAGCCACGCTACTGTTGAAAGTTTTCAACAAAAGTGAGTGGCGAGTTTGTTTTGTTTCAGCGTAATGGAGCAAATTCGTAGCATTTTTTAAACAACTTGTCCGCCGTGGCGGAGTCTTGATTTTCGTTGGTTACTTTTTTCATCAAGTGAAAAAAGTGACAAAAGATAGAATTATAGTGAAAATTAATGGGTAAGCGAGTTTTTCAGCAGACCCTAAATATAATTTACAGAACAAAAAAAATCAATTCACTAATAACCCTATGCTATAATCAATACCCTACTCTTTGATTCAAGTTATTATAAGGAATTTCCAACATCTGGTGATCTGTTGCATAAATACTATCCAATAGATTTTCATTCGGATTGATGAGTTCAATCACTACATCATGAATACCTGGTTGTAAACCTGATACTTTAACTGGTTTCCACTCTTTCATAAACAATTCTATTTTATTGTCAATACTGAGGCGAATGCTGTTGCCATCGTTGCTCAGGTCAAAATTCAACAACATAAAATCAATAAAAACAGCATTTTCTTCTTTGTAATCGGGAATATTCAAACACACCATTGGTTGAGTCAGGTCAATCGGTTCTTGGCTTCCTTTCCCGACAAGGAGTTTTGTTACACTATAAGAAGAATCTTTTTTAATGCTGAAGCCATTTTTATCACATAAAAAAGCGATACATAAAAATGAACCCTCAGGTAAAACAACTTTTTCATCTGGCTTATAAAAATAATGATGCATATTGTTTTCAATTTTAAGCCGAACACCAAATTCTTTTTCGTTGGTAGTTTGGGGCTTAATGAATGAAAACGCAATCTCACCTGGTTCGAGTGTTTGTCCACTCACAGGTTTCAGTTGTTTCAGCGTAGCATTTGGATGTAGATTTTTAGGTACGAAATAATTAGCCAACACATCCTCTAACTCAGTAGTTATTTGTTCCAGAGGGGTACTTTCTGTAAAATTGGTATCCGTTAGCACATCTGATTTAGTTTCTGTTTTCTCAGACAACCCACATTTTGATAACACAAAAACCAATAGCAAGAAAAAAAATACTTGTCTATAACATATCCTTTCCATAAAAAATCATTTTCAACAAATGTATCGTTGAGCTGATTAGAAAAAAATGACGAGCTAATGTTCAATGCCAAAATTAAAATCATATAAAACGATAACGGATATCAGGAAAATAGAAAACAGATACTTTTCAACACGCTCAATCATATTCAGTTAACGTGATAAATTTCTTAGTCCCCAGAAAAATCGTATGAGCCTATTAAACCCAATAGATATTTTGAAAGAAGAGGTCGAACGTGTAACAAATATAACGCATTTCAAGGCTACAAATAAACCTAAATAAATAAAGAAAAAAACATATTGTCCCTAATTTGCAAACTTAGTATTTATAAGTGATTTATACCTATGTGCTTTTATGAACATAAATTAGAAAATTTAACTGTAAATACTGTACAATTGCATAATCTATAGATTTTAGAAATTTAGAAATGAACGTAAAATCACTAATTTGATAACATTGCCAAAAGCCCGACCCGCCACGGCGGGGACACCGTAATATTTTTTATACTTTTATATACTACGTTAAACTGTATTCAAATACAAAATATACTCATCTCAAAATTGAAAATATTTATTCCTTTCAATAAATTTAAGAGTACCTACAAACTCATTTCCACAATTTTTTCTACATCACTTGGGGTAATGTCTTTGTGTTCTCCCAAGGCAATCCAACCTCTTGTTTCAAGTCGTCTGGAAATCAATTCTGGCGCCATTTGGTAAGTTTTGGTGTAAATTTTTAGGGAAGTAGCGATGCCCAAACTTCTAAAAAACTCCTCTATTTTATTTATGGCTATGGTTGCTTTTTCAAGGCTTGTTCCTTCGTTGATTCCCCAGATTCTGGTAGCCATTTGGGCCAATTTTTCTTTTTTAGTTTCGATTTTATAGCGGTAAAGCGAAGGGCAAATGATAGCCAACGTTCTTGCATGATCAATGCCATAAAGTGCGGTAAGTTCATGACCAATCGCATGAATCGACCAGTCACTTACTACGCCTTTTTGTATCAAACCATTTAGGGCCATGGTACATGACCACATCAAATTGCTGGCGGCCTCATAATTTCCTGGATCTTTGGTGATGATTGGGGCCGTTTCTATCAAGGTCTGTAAAATCCCTTCCGCTATCCTGTCTTGCAATGAAGCACCTACTGAGTAAGTTACATATTGTTCCAACACATGGGTAAATGCGTCCACAATGCCGTTTGCAATTTGTCTGTGAGGCAATGAAGCAATTACTTGTGGGTCAAGTATAGAAAATTGTGGGAACAATCCTGGCCCACCCATGCCGAGTTTAAGTTCAAGGGCGGCCCTTGTAATTACCGCTCCTGAGTTCATTTCTGAACCTGTGGCTGGCAGGGTTAACACCGTTCCAAATGGCATTCCTATTTCTGTTCTTATGGGTTTTGCCAAAATGTCCCAAGGGTCATTTCCTTCATATAAAGCGGCTGAGGCTAAAAATTTTGTACCATCAATGACTGATCCACCACCAACAGCGAGTAAAAATGTAATGTTTTCGGACTTGATAACCTTTAAGGCTTCTATTAAAACCGCATATTCAGGATTGGCGGGGATACCTCCAAATTCAACTACTTCGTGTTGTTCTAACGCTGTTGTGACTTGTTCGTAAATGCCATTTTCTTTGATACTTCCTCCACCGTACAACAATAAAACTTTTGCTTTGGCTGGAATTTCTTTAGCAAGGCTGGCGATTTTATTTTTTCCAAAAATGATTTTTGTAGGGTTTTTAAATTCGAAGTCTAACATGGGGTTTGGATAATTTTAAATTTTTAATGTTGAATTATTAATTAAAATTGTTTTTAATGTAACTGATTTTAAATTAGTATGAAGATTGACTGGAATGTACTGAAAGGGCGAAATAAATGAACATGGAGCATTCCTCAATGAAATTAAAACCGTATCAACAATAGACCAGACGCACGAAGCGATTTCCATGTTTCAGAATACAGCAGTAGTTCTTTGGGAAAGCTTGTTTCTTGGGTATAATGTTCTAATAATTCGTTTAAAGTCAACAATGATTTGGGTGAAGTTAACGTTTTTAACAATTGTTTTTTAATGAATTGAGCGGATGTGGTATCCATTTTAGTACTTAGTTTACCATTGCCTGATTCTATTTCAACTTTCGTATTTTTGCCTTGTGGAATAAATTCAGGAGGATTGCCCAACCAGATGATTTTATATTTCAATTTTTCGTTGTCGTTACCAGTCGTTTCAGCAATGTGTTTTTGAATCAGGTTGAAAGGTAATTTTGTTTTGGGTGTTTTGAAATCAAACCAATCATGCACTGGCCAGTCCAGACAATTGGCCATCATGAAATTGTACAAAGACGTTCTCAATCCTTCGGCATACAAGTCGTGGTCACCTCCCTTTGGATCATCATGAACCAAATCGTTGTTTGCAAAAGTACCTTCATCAGGCCCTATTTTAATTACGTGATATTTGTCAGGATTTAATCCGACAGGACTATGTGCCGTCATTGAAAAACGGTGCCAAAAAGCGGATTGTAAAGCGCCCGCTTCAAACAATTGCCGCACCACTTCTAGTGAATCGATGGTTTCTTGTGCTGTTTGTGTAGGGAAACCATACATCAAATAGGCATGTACCATAATGCCCGATTGGGTAAAGTGATTGGCCACTTGGGCCACTTGTTGTACACTTACGCCTTTTTCCATCATTTCCAGCAAGCGGTCAGAAGCCACTTCTAAACCACCGGTTACTGCAATACACCCTGAAGCGGCTAACAATGTACAAAGGTCGTTCGAAAAGGTTTTTTCAAATCGAATATTGGCCCACCAAGAAATGTCTAATTTACGGTGTAGGATTTCCAGCGCCAAATCTCTTAAAACCAATGGAGGAGCCGCCTCATCCACAAAGTGAAATCCTGTGGTGCCGGTTTGGGCAATGATGGTTTCAATTTTATCCGCCAAAACTACCGCAGAGGCGGGTTCATAACGACCGATATAGTCTAATGAAATGTCACAGAAGGAACATTTTTTCCAATAACAGCCATGGGCAACGGTCAATTTATTCCAACGGCCATCGCTCCAAAGTCGGTGCATGGGATTGGCCATTTCCAACATGGAAATGTAGCGGTCTAATAATAAACCTGTATAATCGGGCGTTCCGGAATTTGAATGCGCTATATCAGGTGAGGTGCAGCCGTTGATGTATTTAACGGTATTGTTTTCTCGAATAAATGTACGTTTTAATTGACTTAAATCACGTTTTCCATCAAGGAATTCCAAAAGGTTTAACAATGGTTTTTCACCATCATCCAAGCTGATAAAATCTGTAAAGTCAAATACCCGAGCATCAGCAAGGCTCCTTAATTCTGTATTGGGAAATCCTCCTCCCATGCTCACTTTGATATGAGGATAGTTGTTTTTGATATGTTGTCCTGCTTTGAAAGCACCGAAAACGTTTCCAGGAAAAGGAATAGTAAGGATTACAAGATCAGGTTGTTCTGACAGTATATGTTTGTCCAATAGGGCAATCAGGATATTGTCAAGGGTATTGTTCGGCGCTTCAAGTTGTGTGAGGATTGGACTGAAAGAAGTAGCAGACCTTGCAATGTCTTCGGCATAACGGCTAAACCCAAAATAGGGACAAATGGCTTCAACAATCAGGTCGCCTATGTCTTCCATGAACAAGGTGCAAAGCATTTTTGCCCTGTCATGAATTCCCATACTTCCAAAAAGCCATTCAATGTCATCGTTTAATGCATTGAACCTCGATGCCTGAGGTAAATAATCACTACCACAAATTTTGTGGGCAAGTGTAGGGTTTTTGTTTTGAAGAAATTGAATAACCGTATCGATGCAAAATTCATATCGATGTCTTAATTGAAGAATGTTGGTAATGTTTTTTGACAAATTGGGTTTCAATGCCGCTTCATCAAACAATTGCGCAATGTTTTTTTTATTAAAAATTGCCAAGATCAATTCCAGTCCTAAATCTGCCTGAAAAATATCCTGATAAAGAGTCGTTTTCAGAAACCCTTTGAGGTATGCCGTCGCAGGATAAGGAGTATTGATCTGTGTAAGTGGCGGTATGAACAGTGCAATTTTCAAGGGGATGCAATTTAGTGCTTTTTATTTGGTTTATGGTTTTCAGTTTTCGGTTTTTAATTCTCTGTTCTCAGTTTTTTTGTTGCAACTAAAAATAAAATAGGGTTTTGAAAAATTTAGGTAAACCAAAATTTTTCAAAACCCGAAAACCTAAAAAACAGAAAAACAGAAGCTGATTTTTTTGAAACGGTTATATTTCAAATAATACCAAATACATTTTTAATATAGACCGTTTGTGTCAACTTTAATTTTATAATTCAGTAAATTTTATTTAGGATTAGTTCTACTTTAACACATTAGCTTAAGGTTGCTCTTTATAATATCGATTGATGTCTTTTTGCCTTTTTTGATGCCTTTTTTCTATTTTTACTGCTAT
>CALPQG020000203.1 GCA_943325655.2 Bifidobacterium breve
AAAAGCATTCAAATCCCAAATGATGCTCTGTACATAAATTTTATGTTCATACATCGCGATAATGCTTCCCAAAGTAGCAGGAGTAAGTTTATGGAAAAAGATAGCGTTCGTTGGCCTGTTTCCAGCAAATACTTTATGTGGCAACAATGCAGCGATATCCGCATCAGAAAAGCCCGCAGCTACCAGCTCAGCTTTGGCTTCAACTTCCGTTTTACCTTTCATTAAGGCTTCTGTTTGCGCAAAGAAATTGGCAAGCAGTTTTTCATGGTGATCTCCAATTACATTTTGAGATTTCACTGGGGCAAGGAAATCACAAGGAATTAATTTTGTTCCCTGGTGAATCAATTGGTAAAACGCATGTTGTCCGTTAGTACCAGGCTCTCCCCAAATCACTGGTCCGGTAGAATAAGCTACCTGCTCACCAGATTTGGTTACGCTTTTGCCATTACTTTCCATATCCGCTTGTTGTAAATAAGCGGCGAAACGATGCATGTACTGGTCGTAAGGCAAGATCGCATGAGAGTCAGCGCCAAAAAAGTTGTTGTACCAAACACCAAGAAGCGCCAATATTACAGGTGCATTTTTATCAAAGTCAGCCGTACGGAAATGTTCGTCCATGTCATGAGCACCTTGTAAAAGTGCTTCAAAATTATCAAAACCTACAGACAAAGCAATCGATAAACCTATGGCCGACCACAAAGAATAACGGCCTCCTACCCAATCCCAAAATTCAAACATATTGGCCGTATCAATGCCAAAAGCGCTTACCGAATTCGCATTGGTTGACAACGCCACAAAATGTTTTGCCACAGCACTTTCGGCTTTAGCCGCTTCCAACAACCAGCGTTTGGCTGTTTCCGCATTGGTCAGGGTTTCCTGAGTAGTGAATGTTTTGGAAGCAACGATAAACAAGGTAGTTTCGGCATTCAATTTTTTAAGTGTTTCCGCAATGTGCGTACCGTCAACATTGGAAACAAAATGAACTTCCAAGCCAACTTTTGCATAAGGTTTCAAGGCTTCTGCCACCATATAAGGTCCTAAATCAGAACCCCCTATACCAATATTGACAATGTCTGTGATAGGTTTCCCGGTATACCCTTTCCAATTTCCTGACCTTACTTTTTCAGAAAAGGTTTTCATCTTGGCCAACACTTGGTTAATTCCAGGCATCACATCAGTGCCATCCACAAAGACAGGTGTATTTGAACGGTTTCTCAATGCCGTATGCAACACAGCCCTCTTTTCCGTATTGTTAATTTTTTCGCCCGCAAACATGGCCTTAATTCCTTCTTTGACACCCGTTTCTTTGGCTAAATCAAGGAGTAATTTGAATGTTTCTTCTGTGATTCTATTTTTAGAATAATCTATTAATATGTCTTTAAACTTTAAATTGAATTTATCAAACCGGGAACTGTCATTTGCAAAAAGTGTTCTTAACTGCTCATTTTGAACCTGGTTATAATGTGAAGATAAATTCTGCCATGAGGAAAGTGAAGTGAGTCTAGTCATCGGGTTGAAATAAGAATGTTTGGTTTCACGTTAATTTTCCCTAAAGTAATATTAATTTCAATTCAATTGAAGTTTTTTTAAAAAATTGAATAGTACCACTGAAAAAAGTTTTGGTTTAAATTGGAGCAATACTCAAAAAGCTTTAATCCAGCGTTGTAAACGAGGGCTAAAACAAAAAAACCTTCCATGCAAAGCACGAAAGGTTTTTTTGTTGGGCAGAAGATATTATCTCAAGAACAACATCTCTCTGTATTTTACCAAAGGCCAATCTTCGTCGTCCACGATAAGCTCTAGTTTATCTACAGCATAACGGATTGGATCAAAGAATTTTTTAACATCATCACAATACGCCACTGCTTTTTTAGCCGCATCTTCAATGTTGTTGGCTGTTTTACGAGCTTCCACCATATTTTCTACATTTTTATTGATGGCATCAATATGGGTAGTAATATCATTGATCAAAGCCAATACTGTTTCTGGTGCTTTAAGACCGATATCTTTAAGACCTTTGTAGTTGGTGATCAATTTATTTTGGTAAGCAATTGCGGTAGGAATAATGTGGTTCAATGCTAAGTCACCCATAATACGAGATTCGATTTGGATTTTCTTAGTATAATCTTCCAACATAATTTCATGACGAGCATGTAACTCTCTTTCAGAATACACACCGTTGTCGATGAATAATTTGGTTGATTTTTTAGTTACATAAAATTCTAAAGCATGCGCAGTAGTTTTCACGTTAGAAAGACCTCTTTTTTCTGCTTCTTTAGCCCATTCGTCAGAATAACCATTTCCTTCAAAACGGATTTTCTTAGAATCTTTTATTGCTTTTCTTAAAACATCCGCAATAGCAACTTCTTTTTTCGTTCCTTTTTTGATTTCAGCTTCAACGTCTCTTTTGAATTTGAATAATTGATCAGCAACAATGGTATTCAATACCGTCATCGCATTGGCAGAGTTGGCAGAAGAACCTACCGCTCTGAATTCAAATTTGTTACCTGTAAAGGCAAAAGGAGAAGTACGGTTACGGTCAGTATTGTCAAGTAGGATGGAAGGAATTTTGTTCAATCCTAGTTTCATATACATGTTGTCACCTTTGTTGATTTCAACTTTAGCAGATTTTTCGAATTCATCCAATACTCTTGAAAGTTCAGAACCGATGAACACAGAAATAATTGCAGGAGGCGCTTCGTTAGCACCCAAACGGTGATCGTTAGACGCAGAAGCGATAGAGGCTCTTAATAAATCAGCATGCTCATAAACCGCTCTGATAACGTTTACAAAGAAGGTTAAGAATACTAAGTTTTCTTTTGGTTTAGAACTAGGAGCCAACAAGTTAACACCAGTATTGGTACATAATGACCAGTTGTTGTGTTTACCAGAACCGTTTACACCAGCGAATGGTTTTTCATGGAACAATACTTTCAAACCATGTCTTTCACCAACTTTGTTCATGATGTCCATCAACAATAAGTTGTGGTCAACAGAAAGGTTGATTTCTTCAAACTGAGGAGCCACTTCAAATTGAGAAGGAGCAACTTCGTTGTGACGCGTTCTTACTGGAATTCCTAATTTTTGTGCTTCGATTTCAAAGTCAACCATGAAGTTATGCACTCTTGGAGAAATTGTACCGAAATAATGATCTTCTAATTGTTGCCCTCTAGCTGGAGCATGTCCAAATACCGTTCTACCAGACATGACCAAGTCAGGACGTGCATTGTATAAAGCAGAATCCACCAAGAAATATTCTTGTTCTGGACCTAAGGTTGTAGAAACTTTGGTAACGTTGGTATCAAACAATTGTGCCACAGCAGTTGCTGATTTATCCAATTGACCTAAAGATTTCAATAATGGTGTTTTATAATCTAATGATTCACCTGTGTAAGAAACGAAAATAGTAGGAATACAAAGTGTTTTGGTGTTTCCGTTTTCAATGACAAATGCAGGAGAAGAAGGATCCCAAGCAGTGTAACCACGCGCTTCGAATGTATTTCTAATTCCACCATTTGGGAAAGAAGAAGCATCTGGTTCTTGTTGAACCAATGCAGAAGACCTGAATTTTTCAATGGCTTTACCACCTTCAGTTGGCTCAAAAAAAGCATCGTGTTTTTCAGCAGTTGTACCAGTTAATGGTTGAAACCAGTGTGTATAATGTGTAACACCTTTGTCCATTGCCCATGCTTTCATCCCTGCTGCTACTGCATCAGCCAATTGCATGTCAATTTTTTCACCTTTTTCAATCGCTGTAAGTACTTTTTTAATGTTTTCAGCAGAAATTGTTGCTTTCATCGCATCAATTCCATAAACATTGGATCCATAATAATCAGATACCTTGTTTGAAGGCAATACTGGTAAAATTGGTTGTCTTGAGTTTACGAATTCAAGCGCTTTAAATCTAAGATTAGCCATTATTTGTAATTATTTTAGTTTTTTAGGTTTCAATTCTAAGCAAAAGTAAGAATTTTTGAACATAATTATAATATTGATGCAATATTTTTAGCATTTTTTTTAAATCAAACTAAAAAATCACACTTTTTATACCTTAAAAACCAAAAAAATATACAAAAAATTCAAAACACTCTCAAATTTCAAGTAAAAACAACACTATATGAACATTTTATTGTAATCACATCCATAAATTCAAAGACAATTCTTACAAAGTAGCGTTTTTTAAAACAGATACGGTTCAGGAATAATTCCATTTAATCTCAATAATAGGAGCACTATTCTCATTGTTTGTAGCGACTAAACACCACTATCATCCATAAATAAATTATTGGTAGTACATAAATTATACAAGCATCAATTCGGCGTAAGCTAACATCTGAGAGTTAGCTGAAAACAAGTATAAAAAATCAGTATACCACAAAACGGAATTAGATATTTAAAACTGTTGGTGCACTAAAAAAATAAAGCCCATAATACTTAAATTATGGGCTTTGAATAATGGGAGGGGATAATACTTTAAAATTAATACCCGCTTTTGATATGAACTGTTAATGAATGTTCTCCTATGATCACACCATCAGCTAATTTAACTTTTTTACCTTCCAAATGACGGTATACATATTTATTAGTATCATCATCCGTTGCTTCAACATTCAAAATCTTGATACGGCCCAGCTCATCTATGGCATATTTCAAGATAGCAACACCACCAGTTGGATTTTCCATTTCATTGACATCTAACAACCTCACCAAATTATGATTTAATTTAGTAAGTGAAGCTTCGTTGGCACTTGAAGAAGTACTGTTAGCATCTCCATCAGTTGCATATACATTTAAACTTAACAAACCTATTAAGCCTAAACCAAAGAAGTGTTTTAAAGTGCTCATAATAATGATGTGTTTAAGAGGTTTAGATCTACAACCTATAATTGCGCCTACATGGACTACAATTCAATTGTGGTACAAATATAGTAATTACATAATACATTGTTAACAATTTGGTAATATTAATTTTTCGTTTCTTTCAAGTCCTCTATATGAAATACTGTAGGCAATAGTACCGGGCTACAGTATTCAAATTGCAGTTTTATTTGAAATAATAGCATTGACTTAGAAGGATACCCTACAAGAGCAAACTTTTTTATTTGATTATTTTATGAAAAAGTTCTTCGATATAAAATTCACCTCTTCATCTTTTTAAAAATCAATAGCTTCCTTTCGGTGTACTTTGTCTGAAAGTATTTTTTGAATAACATTTAATTTCTCGGCTGAAAGATGGTCAATCAACCCAGCATTGACATTGGTACAATATAGAACAAGTCCGTCAAAATCACGGTAGCTTTCCAACAAACGCCAATGGGTTTCGTAGGTTTTTTATCATGATGATATATGAATTTTGAATGAAAAAATGTCTTTTTTTTATGATTTATGTCATACTTTGGCTTGATAATAATCAAAGTCATTTGCAAACGCATCTTGTACTTTTGTTATAGTAAATCACAAAATCTACCAATATGAATAAGATATTAATTCCAACCGATTTTTCATTAACTTCTGAAAAAGCATATAAAATGGCCGCAACCTTTGCTACAAGTACAGGAGCAGAGCTGATTTTTCTCCATATTATTCCAAGAGAAAAAAGAAAAAGACTTT
>CALPQG020000204.1 GCA_943325655.2 Bifidobacterium breve
CTCTCTTGCCGAAATGAAAGATAAATATATCGGGAATGTCGGAACCGTTAACCGTGACGAATATGAATATGAACTTCGTATGGACATTTTGGGGAAAATGATAAAATCTGCAAGACAGGAACGTCATTTGACTCAAGAAGAACTTGGACAGCTTGTTGGAGTACAGAAAGCTCAAATTTCCAAATTAGAAAGTAGTGCTAATAGTGCAACTATTGACACAATTTTGAAAGTTTTTAAAGCATTAAAAGCAGAGATTAATTTTAATGTAAAACTTGAAGATAACTTTGTAAAACTCGCTTGACAAAGAAAACATGCCCATAATCGAGTAGACTGCCGCTAAGCTAAAAGCTTAGCGGAGATCCTCTCACACCACCGTACATTATTGCGATTAAAGCAATACCTCTCGTATACGGCGGTTCTCTAAAACAAAGGATTCAACATTTTAAAGTTCAGTGCTTTGCTCGTAGGCTTCTCATCCTCTCGCTACTAACACTTCTGCTGACTGCTGTGTTTAATATTGCTACATAATGGTTGTTTACTTCTTCACTAACAGCGCAAATTACATCAATCTAAAGCAATTCATCTTGTATCCACAATTTTAGCCTCCATAAAAATCGTTTGAGCCTCTTTCTGGGTTTCGTTGAAGTTTAAATATCTCTTTTTTAAAACCATTTTACTTACCTAAAAATATCTTTCAATGCCAACAACGACTGAATTTCAAAATCCACTTTTGCATCGTGGGTGGTTTGGTTAGGATTAAAATATACTGCTTTGATGCCCGCATTCATCGCGCCAATTACATCTGCATCCAGCGTGTCGCCAACCATGAGGCAATGAGGAGGGATTGTTTTTAGGTGATGCAATACATGGTTATAAAATTTGCGTGTTGGTTTTTTGGCTCCAATGGTATCGGCAGTAAAAATCGTTTTGAAATATGGCGCTATTCCGGAAGAAGCCACTTTTATGGCTTGTATGTCGGCAAATCCATTGCTTAAAATATGCAATTGGTGACTTTCAGAAAAGTACGCCAATATTTCTATGGTATGCGGAAACAGGTTTCCTTTTTGAGGACAAATGGTAATGTATTCCTCATTAAATGTTGCTGGAATATGTTGAATCTCCACCCCAATATTGGTGAATGTTTGCTGAATGCGCAGTTCTCGCAATTGGTGTTTGTTGATTTTATTGTGGTTAAACAACTCCCACAACGCTCTGTTCACCTGATGAAATTGTGCAATAAACAATTCCATGTCCATTTGATGAAGCTGATTGAAACGGTATTTATCAAACAAAAAGGCCAGGGTTTCCGCAGAATTTTTGTCAAAATCCCAAAGCGTATGGTCGAGGTCAAAAAACAAGTGTTTGATATTTTTCATTTCGGATAAACCATTAAAATTTGAGACGAAGTCTGTCTACAATTTTATCATTGGCGATATGGCTTGCAACAATTTCGGCGACGTCTTCGTTGGTCACATGACCATAAAATACGCCTTCAGGATACACCACCAGCGCTGGCCCTGAACTGCAAACATCCAGGCAACCTGATTTTTGGGCACGAACACTGGTCCTCAATCCATGTGCTCCAAGTTGTTGTTGAAACTCGCGAACAAGGTCCATACCACAAGCTTCTCCGCAGCTTTCTTTACCGTTGGTACGTTCATTGGTACAAATAAAGATGTGTTTTTTAAATTTCATTGAAGTACTTTTTTTCTAGAATTTGATAGATAAGTCTTAAGAATTTATGAATTTGCGTTAAGGATTGTCCCGAGAATATCGGGATTATTTGAGCTTCCCTCGAAAAGCGGGATGAGTTCCGAAAGCCTGACCCGACACAGCGGTAAACGCACAAATGAATACAAATATATTTTTCTTGTCTTTCAAGCTTATTCTGAGATAAATTATTTATTTAACCTGTTCTGTCGAGGGTCTTTATTGGACCATTTACGGTTTTCAATTTTATAGGCAACGAGTTCTCTATTAGAAAATAAAACCCTGTAATTTTCAAGGTCTTGCATCATCGTTTGGTCTTTTTCGAGGTATTTGAATATTTGTTCAATGATGTCAAGCACCTCTTCTTTGATATAGTAAAACGTCCACATGTCTGATTTTTTCAGCCTCACTAAACCCGCGTTTTTGAGATAGTTCATGTGACGAGATGTTTTGGTTTGGGTAAAATCAAGAATCAATTCCAAATCGGTGCCGCACAACTCCTTGTGGTGCAGCAGCAAGTTCATAATCCTGATTCTTGATTCGTCGCTCATGGATTTGAATACCTGTTGACCAAACTGAAGACTAAAGTTTTTTAACCTCATATTGATAAATTAGAAGAAGAACAAATATATATTTTTTTATTAGGTATCTTCTATAAGATTTTAAGTTAGGGAAATTAAAGTATTTATAATAATTGATTACCTTAGGGGCATATTAAGATGATGAGAATTTATAAAAACATAATAACCACTCTTGGAGCATTGCTGTTAGTTGTCAGTGCCATGTCTCAAGGCAAAGACAAGGTAATTCAATTGTCTGGATTGGTGGTTTCAAATGATAGTTTGTACGGCGTTTTTGGTGCGCATTTATATGTGCCCCTAATAGGTAGAGGAGTATCGACCAATGAAGTGGGCTTTTTTTCTATGCCAGTGGTAGAAGGTGATAGTCTCGTCATTACAGCAGTTGGTTATAAACAACAGTTTTTTAAAGTACCCAAAACCACCGAAGACAAACTGTCTCTAATGGTTGATTTGAAACAAGATACCCTTGTTCTTCCTGTCATAGAAGTGTTTCCTTACTATACCGAAGAATTGTTTAAACAAGCTTTTTTGGCGTTGAAATTACCTGATCAACAATACCAATCGCTTAATTACAACCTGAGCGACAGGGTGATGGCGACCTTATATGCCAAGTCAGCAATGGATGGAAGCATGAACCACAAGTACTTTATGCAGCAACAGGCATACAAACAAGAAACAAGGTTTATGGCTCCAAGTATTTCGTTGTTAAATCCTTTTGCCTGGGCACAGTTTATTCAATCGGTTAAACGTGGTGATTTCAAGAAGAAGAAATACAAAGACGAGCAGTAGTATTTTTTTGATTGATTGTAACTATTGTGTTAATTGTATTTTTAATTATTTGAAAACTTTGAAGTTCATAAATTCGAATGGCTATCATTGATTTGGGATAATATTGATTTGAAATAATATTTATTGGTAGGATAATTTTTAGGGCGATTCCCGGGCTATCGGCACTCTCCCGATAAAAATTGGGATCAAACAATCCCGAAGCATCGGGACTATCCCTATCGCAAAATCCTAGATCTTAATATTAAGAAATTTAATGGAAGTTTGATTTAATAACAAACCCCTATTCCTCACAAATTTCACAATAACTATTTTTCAAATAACCATCGTTCAACAATTGAAAACTGATGGCACCTTCTTCGGAGTGGATTGCTTTGAACATGGTACAAAACCGTTTTTTGTTGCTGTTGGCTGCGTTGAGCAATATGGCTCTAAAGGCTGGTTTTGAAGTGATTTTACTGTCAAATAAAGTCATGTTGATGTAGTAAAATAATACGTCTTCATCCACATCCACCTTGTTTACCTTGTCGGCCAACAAAGTAGTTGCCCAATCGAATTTGCTGTAGCGCGCAAAAAAACGGGCGAGTTCCAGGTAATCTTTTTGGGTGCTGATGGTTTGTTTGTAAGTGGTGTAAATGAATTTTAAGGCTTTGTCTTTTTCATCGTAACGTCTTTGGTACATCAGTTTTTCGGCCAATATGAAATGATAATTCAACATCAACCTTTTAATTTGTACTACATCAACCCCAAATTTTGTCAAGGCGACGATTTCATTTTTTAGGTTTTGAGGTTCCAGAATTTCTGATTGCCCAAGCCACATCCGCAATTTAAGCACGACCACATTGTAATTGATTTTTGGGTCTTTGGGCTTTAGGGTCAATAGCCTGTTGAATGCTTCAAAAACTGGCAGCATTTCTTTGGTCAACACTTCATATTGAAACACCAGACTGTTGTTCAGTAAAGTACCATTGGCTAATTTTTCAGGAATAACAATTTTGTATACTACAGCCTCAGCAATTGATTTATTGGCAATGGCACCATAAATATAGGCTTGTAAAGCAACCGCTTCATCTATTTTATTGTTGGCAATGAGTTTGTCAAATTCCTGTATGAGCAAGTCAGGGTTATTGCTGTAATTGGTCCTTTTTTCCAGTTCAAATACAAGGATGGCCTTGCGGTGTTTGGAAAGTATTTTTTCCAAAGCCGGATTGTCCTTTTGCTTCTCTAAGTCTTCTTTGATTTCTGTCTTGGACATCGTTTTGTATTTGGCAAAAGAGGTATTTTCGATGTCCTGAAAAAACTCCATCCAATTTTCAGATACCGTCACCTCTTGTGAAATATGTTCCTGCTGATAACCTTGCAAAGCTGCTACGATACTTTCTGAGCGTTTTTGTTGCAAAATGATATTGCGTTGTTCGGTGCCTTCAATAGAAGCATAAGCGTTTATTTTAATAGACTTGATGGCATAATCTGTGAGCCTTAAAGAATCATACAAAGGCTTCATGTCTTCCTTTTTGTAGGTGTATTTGTCTTTTTCAAAAGGGATTACAAATTGTAATCTTTTGTTCAGCCAAGTATCTCCAGGTTTTTCAGCTTGGGGTAAATCGGCTTGAAGTGGCATCGGCAACAAGTTCCATTTGTCGTTGGGAACGTCGTAAAAAACGGTGTAGCGACATATATTTTTATCCACCAACCACAAAAAATTAAATTCGAGTGTTTTATCTATCAGGTCTTTGGGAACAACGCCTACCAATATTTTTACATTTTGATGGGCATCTTTTACGGCATTTTTTTGAATGTCTTTGGTAAATAATGGTTCCAGTAAAACACCTTTATAAAACTGACCGGAAGTAACATTTTTTGCCCCACAACGGTACTGGTCCCTTTGAACAATATCAATCGCCATACCATCATTTTTGCCCACAAACATTTTCTCCAGCCATGCTGCATCATTCATTTCAAAATAGATATTATTGCCTTCCCTTCTGATGCCATAATTGACATCTGCGGGTTTGGCTTGGTAAAAATCCATACAGGTTTTGCAGGTTTTCAGGTAGTTTTGTCCAGGATCTTTAATACCATAAGCGTTGTTCGGAACTTTATAGGTGGTTGACAATTCCAATTCGGGTGCACCAAAAACCTGCACCGCGTAAAACAGTTTTTTCGTTTTATCAAAACTTACCGCTACGGCAGTTTCTATAACGTTGGGGTTGGATAAATTTTTAAAATGTCCGGGAGATTTGATCCAGCCAGCAACAAATTGATTTGCCAATTCCTGGTAAGTGATGGTTTGGTTTGGATCCGGTACAATATAGGCTACGTTTTCAGAACAGATAGGATAATTCCCTCCGAAAGCAGCAATCCTTACTGCAGGGTCTTTGTATTTGGAGTCGGTTTGTGTGTGGGAAAGTTTACCTGTTTTTAACAAATAGGCCGCATGGTTATCTGCTGCTTTGAACAAGGCTTTTGGTGAAGGTGTAACGGGTTTTAGCTTTAGAGAATCCCTTGCCTGATTGATCCTGACC
>CALPQG020000205.1 GCA_943325655.2 Bifidobacterium breve
AAAAAGATCAGCATCGTAAAGCCCTGAAAGGGCGTAATAAAACAGCAATGGACAACGTCCATTGAAATAGTGTTGAATGATGAGTGTTGAGTTTTTAGTAAAAAGATCAGCATCGTAAAGCCCTGAAAGGGCGTAATAAAACAGCAATGGACAACGTCCATTGAAATAGTGTTGAATGATGAGTGTTGAGTTTTTAGTAAAAATATCAGCATCGTAAAGCCCTGAAAGGGCGTAATAAAACAGCAATGGACAACGTCCATTGAAATAAAAAAGATCAACAGCGTAAAGCCCTGAAAGGGCATAATAAAACAGCAATGGACAACGTCCATTGAAATTGAATGTTGAATAAAAAAATAATTGATTTCAGCACAACATAAAAATGATGGACAAAGTCCATTGAAAAAAAATGAAAAAAATAATAACGTTTTTTGTGGAATACCCCATTTGGGGACAAATGTCAATCCTGGTGATTTTTATCCTGGGCTTGATGAGTTTGTTGTCCATGAATGTGAATTTTTTTCCTGAAATAGATCCCCGAATCATCACCATACAAGTTGCTTTTCCTGGTTCTTCTCCCCAAGAAATGGAAGAAGGCGTGGTACTAAAAATTGAAAATGCGCTGAGAGGTGTTCAGGGTATTGAACAAGTCAGCTCTATTTCATCTGAGAATGTTGCCGCGTTGACCATTGAAGGGAAGAAAAATTATGACCAAGATGAACTGCTCAGCGATGTAAAAAATGCCATCGACAAGGTAAGTTCTTTTCCTACTGGAACAGAAAACCCGATTGTGTATAAAGTAAAATTGACCGAAAGGGTAATCACCATGCTTTTAAAAGGCAATGCTGATTTATTGACGCTCAAGAAATTGGCTGACAATATTGAAGATGATATGCTTGCTTCCGGCAAAGTATCTCAAATTGAAATTAAAGGTTTACCTCCATTAGAAGTAGTGATTGAAATTTCTGAAGAGAACATGCGTAGGTACGGAATCAAGTTTGACGACTTGAGTAGTGCCATTCGCAGAAACAACATGGACATTTCTGCAGGTGCTTTGAAATCTGAAGAAGAAGAAATTCTCATACGTTTCAGGAATAAAAAATACGACCAGGAAGCCATTGGGAATATTGTTGTAAAAAGCAAAATCGATGGTTCGTTGTTGTATGTCAAAGATGTAGCTACGGTTAAGGAACAATTTGCGGAAGCGCCTAACAAAACCATTTACAACGGAGAGCGTGCAGTGACCATTTTGGTAAACAAAACACAAAAAGAAGACATGCTCAAAACGGCTGATTATGTCAATGAGTATGTGTCAAAATACAGCTTGCAACATCCAGATGTTCAATTGGTCGTGGCTTCCGACAATTCTACCACCGTTCGTCAGCGCATAGATTTGTTGATAAAAGATGGCTGGACAGGCCTGTTGTTGATTGTCGTTTTGTTGGGAATATTTTTACATTTAAGGGTGTCGTTTTGGGTTGCCGTAGGTATTCCAATTTCCTATTTGGGGATGTTTATTATTGCCCAAATGTATGGTACCACCATCAATGCGATTTCCCTTTTTGGGATGATTTTGGTTTCCGGGATTTTGGTAGATGATGCCATTGTGATTTCTGAAAATGTATTTGCCCATTATGAAATGGGTAAAACCCGCGCCCGTGCAGCCATTGACGGTACTTTTGAGGTGTTTCCTTCTGTGTTTACTTCTGTATTTGCAACGATGGTGATGTTTATGCCTTTCTTCTTTTTGGATGGTAGAATGGGTGAAATGTTTGCCGATATGGCATTGGTAGTAATTGCTTGTTTGGGCGTTTCTTTGTTGGATGCGGCATTTTTTCTTCCTGCACATTTGGCACATTCAGAAGCATTTACCAAAAAAGAAAAAGGAAAATTCAGAAAATGGTCAGACAATATCATTGAGGCCATCAGGCTGAAATTTTATGCTCGGGTGTTGAATTACATGTTGCGTAATAAATATTTGGCACTCTCCATTGCCATTGCTTTTATATTTGTCATCACCGGATTATGGAAAGGTGATTTTATCAAAGGTACTTTTTTCCCTTTTGTAGACAATGATAACATTTCGGTTGAATTATCGCTCCCAACCGGTAAAAGGGAAATGGATACCGAACGTATTTTGCAGGAAATTGAAAAGAAAGTTTGGGAAGTTAATAAAGAAATTGCAGCCAAAAGAGAGGATAAGAAAAGTGTCGTTTTGAGTACCAGACTTGAAATCGGGAAAGATGGTGCTGCCGAAAAAGGCTTGATTGATATTCAGTTGATGGATGGTGAACAACGAAATATGTTCAGCTATGATATCAGTGATGCACTTCGGGAAAAAATAGGAGAGGTTCCCGATGCGGATAAACTAACGGTTGGGGCCAAACAGGTTTTTGGAAAACCAATAGTAGTAAGTATCAGAGGGAAGGATTTGGAGGTCTTAGAGGCAGCTAAAAATGCGATGAAGCATGAACTTAAAATGCTGCCAACCTTAAAGGATATTGTCGACAATAATTTTGTAGGTAAACGAGAAATTAAATTAACCCTAAAGCCATTGGCTTATTTTCTGGGATTAAGTACTGCCGATATTTCCAAACAAATTCGACAAGGGTTTTATGGAGAAGAAGTACAACGTTTACAAATTGGAAAAGACGAAGTGAAAGTCTGGGTGCGCTATACTGCGGAAGACCGAAAAAACATAGGAAAGCTTGAAGAAATTAAAATTAAAATAGCCGAAAAAGAATATCCTTTAAGTGAATTGGTCAGTTATACTTTGGAACGGGGTGTGGTGAGTATCAACCATACCGATGGCTCGAGAGAAATCAAAGTAGAAGCTGATCTGGCCAACCAAAACGAATCGGTTCCACCGATTATCAATCAAATCAAAGAAGACGTTCTGCCTAAAATTATGGCTGATTTCCCAGGAGTGAAACTTAAAATGGAGGGTCAGGACAAAGAAACGCAGAAATTTGGGAAGTCTGCGGCTATTGCATTTCCTTTGGCATTGGCGTTTTTGGTCATTACTATTTTGTTGACTTTTAGGTCCAAAGGCCAAACGTTGCTGATCATGATGATGATTCCTTTGGGTATTTACGGCGCGTTCTTAGGACATTTGATAGAAGGGAAACCTGTTTCTATATTGAGTTTTTATGGCATCATTGCGCTTGCCGGAATAGTGGTGAATGACTCCGTGGTTTTTCTAGATACTTTCAATAGGAATATCAAAGAAGGAATGAAATTACGGGATGCCATTTATAATGCTGGCATCTCAAGGTTTAGGGCAATATTCTTAAATTCGTTTGCGAATATATTGGGCTTATATCCTTTGATTTTAGAAAAAAGCCGACAAGCCCAGTTCTTAATTCCGATGGCAATTTCTGTGGCTTGGGGTTTGTTTTTCGTGACCATTTTCACGCTGTTCTTATTTCCTTGTTTGATCTTGTTGTTCAATGATTTAAGGATTTGGGTGTATTCCAAATGGAACAATAAAACCTACAACCAGGAAGAAGTTGAACCTGCATTTGTACCAATAGAAGAAATCAATTAGTTTTTATTGGATTCAAATAACTGTCAATGATATAGTGAATGATGTACAATAAAGGGGTGAGCAAAATGGCAACGATGAATTTGTAGATGTAATTGATGATTCCAACGGAAACGATTTGTTCTAAATTCCAATTCCCAAAAAGGTAAAAGGCAATAAACAGCACCACAAAGCTATCCACCAATTGAGAAATCAAGGTTGATCCTGTTGCCCTTAACCAGAGTTTTTTACTTCCAGTGACAGATTTTATCCACTGAAAAGTGTGCGCATCCAACAATTGACCAATAAAAAAAGCGGTAATAGATCCGAGCATTATTCCCATTCCCTGACGAAAAATGGCGCTGAAAGCATTGTTGATGTTCAATGGGTTTCCATCGATATCTACTTTGTTGATTTCCTGCCAAAAAGCTGCCGGAGGAAGTTGTGTGGTGAAGTAAATCACCAGGAAGGTATAGGCAATTAAAAAAGCGGTGATGATACTTATTTTTTTTACACCTGCTTTGCCAAAATATTCATTGATAATGTCAGAGATCACAAATACAACTGGCCAAATGACCACGCCAGCAGACAAGTTAAAGTCAAGTGTCAAATGATTTATTAAAGGAATTTGCGCGGGAGGGAGGTTTAAAAAAGCTTCACCCGAAAATATTTTTGCGCCAATGATTTCCGCAACAATGGCGTTGGTAATAAATATTCCAGCCAAAATGATGAATAAGTGGTGGTATTTTTGATGAGTAGTATCAGTCATTTGTTAATTGTGAATTTTTAATTTTTAATTTAAAAAGGTAGAGAATTCAATTATTTACTTCCTGAATTTAAAATTCAAAATTTAAAATTCAAAGAATCAGTTTCTAAACTAAAAGTTAAACCTTCAAGCGCTAGCGCAGTATTCGGGAATTTTGCGACGGCTTCCTCTAACAAAATGTCAAGGTTTTTGTAGCGAGATGAAAAATGACCGATAAGGAGCTTTTTAACATTCGCCAAACTCGCAATCGTTGCTGCCTGAAAAGCGGTACTGTGAAATGTCATTTTTGCTCGGTCTGCTAAGTCAGTAGCAAAAGTGGCTTCATGGTAAAGCAAATCAATGTTTTGAAGGAATGGTACAATGCTTTCGTCAAATATGGTATCTGACATGTAGGCATAACTGCCATTTGGTTTTGGAGGTAAAGTGAATGCTTCGTTTTTATACAATACATTTCCTGCAGCGTCAAAAATGTCTAGGCCTTTTTTTAAGTCTGCAATTTCTTGCAGTAAAAGTCCTTCGGGTAACAACTCTTTGTTGATGCGTAATTTTTTAGGTTTTTCCCTGAATACAAATCCGGTACAGGCAATTCGGTGTTTTAGTGGAACCGTACTAACTGTAAGGTCATTGTTTTCAAAAATTATTGCTGGCTGGTTTGGGTCAATTTCATGAAACTGAAGCGGGTAATTTAATAATGTTTCAGAGTATTTAAATTGTACGGTAATGATTTCCATTAATCCGTAAGGACCGTAAATGTGTAGCTTTTCTTTCCTGCCATTGAGGTGTAAAGTGGAGATAAATCCAACCAAACCCAGATAGTGATCGCCATGCAAATGGCTGATAAAAATGTGGTTAATCTTTTGAGATTTAACACCATAATGCTTTAGTTGCATTTGTGTACCTTCGCCACAATCTATTAAGAAATGTTCTTTTTCGGCGCAAAGGTATTGTGCACTATGGTGTCTGTTAAAAACCGGAGTGGCTGAACTGGAACCAAGTATTTGAACTGTTATAGCCAAGGAAGTAATTAATCTTCGTCGTCTTCCTGAATTTCTAACGAACGTTCAATTTCGTTTAGAAATACAGCGTCAATCGCCTCTGAATTGGTTGGGAGAATGTTGAGAACATGGTCTAACTGAGAAATTTTGATCAGTTTATTCACGTTGTCATTTGTTCCTGTAATCACCAAAATACCACTGTCGTTTTTACAAAGTCTGTTGGCTACTAAAATGGCACTAAGTCCTGAAGAATCAACATATTTAACTTTTGATAAATCAAGAATGATGTTTTTTACACCTTCTGCATTAAATGTT
>CALPQG020000206.1 GCA_943325655.2 Bifidobacterium breve
CCTTTTTTCAAATCATCTGCGGCTTGCAACAAAGCGATGCGTGCACAATTTCCAGCGGTATCAGTTACTTTACCCAGTTCTAAATTGTAGTCTTCTTCCCAGCAGTTGAACAGGTTGATTTTTTTGTGGTGAATCTGGTCAGCACTTTTGGTATATTGAAAATGAATATCTTCAACGCCAAGTACTTTTTTGTATTTCTGAAATAATTTACCTGATCCATAAATGATTGGCGTACATATTTTTAACATGCTCGGATTAGCAAATGTTTTGATAATCACTTCTGGGCCAACACCGTTAAAATCACCAAGTGTAATTCCGATAACAGGTTTTGATATTTCTTGTTCCATTGTACCTCTATTTTTTTCTGATCTTATTTGAAAGCCACCCCCCTAAAGGATATTGACCAATCTAAAAAACAAATATAGCGATTAAGTTTAAAAACGCCTCATATTTTGCATGGCCACAGTTTGAAACCTGAGGCCATGTTAAAACAACAGCTTATTTTTTCGCTGCCATGTAGTCAAGTACAAATTGATAAATCAACCTCACTCCCATTCCGGTAGCATTTTTGCCCCTGTAATTGTCCTCACCTTTGGTATAAGCCGGGCCAGCAATGTCCACATGCATCCAGGGATAATCGGTGAAGTGTTCCAAAAATTTGGCAGCGGTTGTTGCTCCTGCAGTACCATTGCCTAAATTTTTAAGATCTGCAATATCAGATTCTATTTCTTTGGCATATTCTTCCCAAAGCGGCAATTCAACCAAACGCTCATATACCTGATTACCAGCAGATTTTAACATCGATTTCGTTTCTTCAGAAGCTGTTCCTAACATTACAGATCCATATTTACCTACAGCCATGATTGCGACACCAGTCAAGGTTGCAAAGTCGAGTACCAGCTCAGGTTTGTACTGTTTGGCAAAACTCAGTGCATCAGCCAAAATCACGCGACCTTCTGCGTCGGTATTTAAAATTTCTACCGTCGTGCCACTGTGCATAGTGATTACATCTCCAGGAGTGATGGCATTGCCATCGGGTCTGTTTTCAGTCGCAGGAATTAATCCGACGATATAAAATGGCAATTCATTTTTTGCAATGGCATACATCGCTCCCAACACCGCAGCACCACCAGCCATGTCGCATTTCATAATGTCCATACTGTTGGCCGTTTCTTTGAGTGAAAGTCCACCGGTATCATAAACCACTCCTTTTCCAACCAATATAATCGGTTGTTTGTTTTCGTGTTTTTTGGGTTTATAGGTCAGGATATTAAACGTCGGAGGATTGGGAGAACCGGCATTTATGGCCAATAAACCACCCATTTTCAAACTTCTGATTTTTTGTTTGTCCAACACTTCCACCTCAAATCCGGCCGCTTTACCATACTTTTCCATTTCCGTACTAAACTGTTCGGCCGTAAGAAAAACAACAGGTTCATTGACCAAATCTCTTGTCAAATAAACTGCTTCTAATAAGTGTTGTAATTGTTTGATATCTGATTTAGAAATGCTTTTTGAAGCCAGGTAAATGGTCTTGAAGCTATTTTCTTTCGCTGCAGTTTTATACTTCGAAAAGCTATAATTCGCCAAAAACATTCCCTCCGCAAAAGCCAAAACTTCAGCCGATGTAGCACAAGGTGAAGTCAATTCTATGGCTTCAATCTTTTCTTTGTTCAAACATTTTAGTAAATCACCGCCTTGGGTTCTGTAATATTCCAACACCTGAGAGGCATCTTTTTTTTCCGTAGCCAAAATGATGAAGGTATTGTAGGCACCATTCTGAATGCTCACCATTTTTTCACCTGCATTAGCCAGCTTTGAAAACCTTTCAAAAGCTAGTTTATCTTTCAAAACAACTTGTGCTGAAGCAATATCTGCCACAATTACAGCCAAATGTTCTTTTCTTGAAATTGTTTCTGTTAATTTAATAGACCCCTTCATCAAAATCTTCTATTTTTGTAGCGCAAGATAAATCTTTAAGTCAATATAATGTTACAAGTTAAAGCCAAAAAACACTTAGGTCAACATTTCCTTACCGATCAAGGAATTGCAATGGACATTGTAGGACTGTTGAGCCTGCATGGAAATTACAACAAGATCCTGGAAATAGGTCCTGGAATGGGGGTTTTAACGCAATACCTGATAAAAAATACTACCTATGAAACTTGGGCAATAGACATTGATATTGAATCTATTGTTTATTTAAAAAAGAATTTCCCCATGCTTGAAAACAGGATCATTGATGGCGATTTCTTGCGCATGTCATCGAATGATTTATTTGGGAAAGAAAAATTTGCGATTATAGGTAACTTCCCTTACAACATTTCTTCTGTCATCTTTTTTAAGATCTTAGAAGAAATGAGAAATGAAGTTACTGAGATTGTGTGTATGCTTCAAAAAGAAGTTGCCGAACGTTTGGCATCTCCTGCAGGAAACAAAGATTATGGCATTTTGAGTGTTTTCCTGCAAGCCTATTATGACATTGAATATTGCTTTACGGTGCAAGAACATGTATTTGCTCCTCCCCCCAAAGTAAAATCAGGAGTGATTCGTTTAAAAAGAAACGACCGCGTGACGCTTGACTGCGACGAAAAACTTTTCAAAAGAGTTGTCAAACAAGCATTCACCAACCGCAGAAAAACTTTACGAAACACTTTAAAGCCAATGAACCTTGGCCCAGAATTTACAGTCGACGCTTTTTTTGACAGAAGAGCTGAAACACTAAGTGTGGAAGAATACATTACCCTAACCAATAGCATAGCTAAAATCATTTAATATGTCATTTGAAATTACACATGAGTACATTGATAAAATTGAAGATGCTGTAAGAAATCAGGAGATTACTTTTATCAAGGCTACCTTTGAAGAAATGTATGCTGCAGATGCTTCGCTTGTTTTGTATGAATTAAATACCGAACAGTGTAAATACATCATTGAGCATTTGGAAATAGATTTTTCTGCTGAAATCATCAGTTTTGTAGATGATGATACGCGCAAATTGTTCCTAAAGAATTTTAATTCAGTACAAATATCCGGATTTTTAAAATTTATAGAATCAGATGACTGTGCCGATATCTTAAACGACCTGGCTATTCAGATCCGAGAAGAAGTATTGGCTTATATTGAAAAAGACGACAAAGAAAAAGCACTCCATATCACTGACTTGTTGCGTTATGAAGAAGATGTTGCCGGTGGTTTGATGGCAAAAGAGTTGATCAAAGCCAATATCAATTGGAGCTTAAACCAGTGTATTGAAGAGATCAGACGTCAATCTGAAAATGTGGAAATTTGCTATTCCGTATATGTTGTAAATGATGAAGACAAATTATTAGGAAGGGTTTCTTTGAAAAAAATAGTACTTTCAAATGCACATACAACAATAAAAGACATTTACGACAAAGACATTATTGCTGTAGAATCATATTTACCCGCAGAAGATGTAGCCGAAATCATGCAAAAATATGACTTGGAGGCGGTTCCTGTTGTAAATATTCAAGGCAAATTATTGGGTCGAATCACGATTGATGACATCATGGACTTTGTGACAGAACAAACCGAACTTGACATACAAGCGATGACGGGGGTTTCTGAAAAAATTGAAGAAGACGATAGCGTATGGATGTTGTCCAGAGCTCGTTTACCTTGGTTGACAATTGGTATGGCGGGAGGATTAACCGGCGCCATGTTTATGGGTCAATACGAAAAAGAATTGGCCATCATTCCTGCGATGGCATTTTTCATTCCTCTCATTACGGCAACAGGCGGAAATGTTGGCGTACAATCATCCGCAATAGTAGTACAAAGCTTGGCCGGAAATGCCTTAAAATCAGACTCTATCTTTTGGAGGTTATTGAAAGTATTGGTCGTAGCCATTATCAACGGTTTAGTACTTTCACTTTTGGTTTTTGGATTTAACATGATGGTCGGAAATACACAAACCTTGGCAATCGTCGTTTCGGTTTCTCTATTTTGTGTCGTCATTCTGGCCTCCTTGTTAGGAACTACAACGCCATTGGTGCTGGACAAAATTGGAATCAATCCGGCCTTGGCTTCCGGGCCATTTATCACTACAGCCAATGACCTGGTTGGGCTGACAGTATATTTTATGTTGGCCAATTTTCTGTATCAAATGTAAAGAGTACTGGGTACAGGGTACAGGGTATTAGGTATTAGGTATTAGGTACAGAGTATTAGGTATAGGGTACTGGGTTGGTTACTGGGTGATCTGTACTTTGTCTTGTGAGGTGTTTTTCACCTGACACTCGTGGTTTTAAAATTGGCTGTTTTAAAATTTTTACTGGTATTTTTAATTTGTCGCCACCGGTATTGATAGCTTTATTTCCTAAAAGGTACGCTTTGAATTGGCATCAGGAATTATTATTTCTTAAACAAAAGTATTGACTGCAAAGGAAGAAAAGGTGATTGTGGGTATTATTCAAAAAAAATGGTTAAAACATGTATTCGAAAACATTTTAGACACTAAACCAAGTCAGTACGAAACACTATTGCCTGCTTATATGAAAAACAATTCACTTTTTTAGGATGCGGTTGCTCGATTGGATACGCTGCACCTTCAACAACACCAGCAACTAGTCCGGTTCCAGCAAAATAAAAATCAAAATATTACAATTCAAAAAGGTATCTATTTGAAAATAGACACCTTTTTTTGTGACTGTAAAATAAGTTTTCAACTGTTTTATCAATTAAAAATCTTATTAATTGATGCTTTGATAAAATGTAATTTTGATACAGAATTCATAATCTGGATTTCTTCAATTAAAGTTGATTCTTCATTCAAAAAAGCAAGTAAATTGGTAATCTTATTTTTTTTAAACAAATCAGTAAACACAGATTTAGCCGTAATTTCTTTTTTATCTAACACCTCCAACAACACTTTATCATAGAACAAAAACCTTTTATTTCGCTTTGGCAAAACTAGTTTTTCTTTGTTTTTTTCTAATAATTTAATAATTGCTTGAGTGTTTTTTTGAATAAAATAAAAAGTATATCCAGTACTCGGTTTACTATTGCCGCCTGCAGTACCAATATTCAAAACTCTTTCACCATAAGGATTTATAAAATCACTTTCAACCATTGGGATTTCTCCTTTTTCGATTTCAACAACTTTATATTTACCTATATTATCTTGTTGGGCAATGTAAGATGCTAATGCTGAATCATAAAAATCGTCATCTAATTTTTGGGCTGAAAAACCAGTATACTCAATTAAAGCTGTTTTTTCAGTAAGAGGAATTGTATAAACAAATCTACAATCATGATGTTGTTCAACATTGAAATCCATAAAAACAGGACATTTAACATTAAAACTATCAAGCTCGGTTTCAATTATCCAACCTTTAAAATGTTGAACATAATTGATATGATTCGACTTAACATTTAAATTCCTAAACGCACTATTAAATATATAAGAAGCAGTATATGTGGTGTTTTTTGTTTTGAGTAAAGCAAAATCCTTTTCCGAATTTAAACTTATAATTTCGTCAGTAATGATTTCAAAACGAGCATCAGATTTCAATTCTGACAAACAATAGTTATAAAAATCAATCCCTCTGACCATAAG
>CALPQG020000207.1 GCA_943325655.2 Bifidobacterium breve
GCTTCAACTTATATTTGGAATAATGGAGCAACGAACGCGGTTCCATTTAACCCAACAATTACCCAAACCTATACTGTGGTTGGTACAGATGCCAATGGTTGTCAAAACAGTGCGAATATCATGATCACCGTTCATGCATTACCAATAGTAAAGGCAAACGCTAGTAAAAGCAGTATCTGTATTGGCGAAACAGTAATCGTAACTGGTGGCGGAGCAAGCAGCTATACTTGGGACAATGGCCTTACTGACGGAGTTGCCTTTGGACCAACCGTTTCAAAAAAATATACGGTAATTGGTACTGACCCAAACAATTGTCAAAATACGGCCAGCATCAATATGGTCGTAAATCAATTGCCAACAGCGCCTCAAACAAGAGATTTAAGCAGCTGCAAAAATGACCCGAATCCAGATTTGGCTGCGCATGTTACAGGTTCAAACCTTCGTTGGTATGACAATTCAAATGGTGGAACCCAGATTCAAAATCCTACCATAAACACAGTAACCAGTGGCACTAGCAGTATTTATGTATCGCAAACAGACCTCAATTCTTGTGAAAGTCCACGGGCAAGAATCACCATTAAAGTAAATGATTATCCTTTGGCAAAAATCACCACGACCAATTTAAGTTATTGCAAAGACCAACAAGACGGTGTATTGTTAACCGCTAAAATTGATAATGAAGAGGTGAAATTTGAATGGTTCAAAGACGGCATTTCTAAATCAGTTCCTAGTACTGAAAATACTTATAACCATGCGTTGGCCGGAATCTGGACAGTAAATGTTAAAAGCAATGTTTCAGGATGTGCTTCACTTTCACCTCAGGTAACAGTGATTGAGGAAGTGCCTCCGATTGCAGCCATTTCAACTGTTGGTCCGGCCCTCGAATATTGCAAAAACAATCCATTAGGTACTTATTTATCCGCCACTGACGCAGGACCCAACACCACCTATGAATGGTTTAGAAATTCCGTTTCTCAAAGTACCGCTTCAGCCAACAACAAAAATTATCCTGATGCTTTTGCTGGAGTATGGAGTTTAAAAGTGGTAAATACACTTTCTAATTGCCCTAGTACTTCTGCTTCAGTAACTGTAGTTGAAAAAACGGTACCGGTATCAAGTATTAGCAACACGGGAAATAATGCTGCTTATTGTTCCGGAGAAAATGGCATCACCTTAAGCGCTCAACCATTGAATGGCGCAATTTATGAATGGTTTAAAGACGGAACCAGCGCAGGATCAGGCATTACACATACACATGCGTTGGCTGGAACCTGGACTTTAAAAGCTACGATAAATGGCTGTGAAGATACCTCAAGTGCTTTTGTGGTCACCGTAAAACCACTTCCGAGTGCTGAATTTCACACCAGTGCAACATCTTATTGTGCCAATAAAAATGGGGTAACCTTAACCGCCAAAACTGCTGCCATTGGAACAACTTATGAATGGTTTTTCAACAATGTATCTCAAGGTACGCCAAATACTTCCGAAGTATTTGACAACGCCCTTGCTGGAGAGTGGAAATTGGTAACCTTATTGGATGGATGTACTGCCACTTCATCTGTCACAAAAATCACCACCGATACTTTACCAATTGCGCAAATCCTTAGCAATGGAGGTGCTTTAGCATATTGCCAAAATACTGACGGGGTAACGCTTGAAGCCAAAGACCAAGGAGCCGGAACGCAGTATGCATGGTACAAAGACAATGTCTTACAAAACACAAGCACCTCCCCTATTTTAGCACATGTCACCAAAGGAAACTGGACCATGAAAGTAAACCGAAAATGTAGTTCAGAAACCCAATCAATAACTCCAGTAATAGAAAAAGCACTTCCTAATGCTTCATTTACAAGCAATTCAAATGCTTATTGTCATGGTACAAATGGGGTAACATTAACAGCAAAAGCGGTAAGTGGGGCAACTTACCAATGGAAAATGAATGGCAATACCATTGCTAATTCATCCTATAACAATACCTATTTCAATGCGATGTTAGGAACCTATACCGTAACCGTTTCACTTAATGGTTGTGACTCTAGTTCATCAGCCATGCAAATCAAAGAAATTGAATTACCAACTTCTAACATCAGTGGCACCCAATTTATCTGTGACAAAGCTGGTGAAAGCGCTACTTTTGAAGTTAAATTGACAGGAACATCACCTTGGGAAATTACCTACCAAAAACCTGATGGCGCTACTTTCACCTCAACAACAACTGCTTCTACTTATCCATTAATAGGCTCAACAGCAGGCGTATATACCATCCTTACAATTAAAGATGCGCACTGTACAGGAACGGCTACTGGTTTTGGTAGAATTCAAAATTTCGTTAGCCCAAACATTGTCAATACCACCAGAACCTGTTTACCAAACGCCAATGCCTTTATCGTTCAATTCAGTATCATGAATGGTGATCCGACTTCTTATGCAGTAACCGGTTGGAATGGCAAATTGGTTGGAAATACCTGGACCAGTGATACCATTGACGAAAAAACAACTGCAGTGTTAACCATTGGGGACAAACACCAATGCAATTCCATCACACAATCATTTAGCAAATCATGTACTTGTCCTGCGGATGGTATAATGTCAGGAGGAGGAGAAATTTGTAACGACCATATTTCAACATCCAATATCAAAATTGATTTGCAAGGAAAATCTCCTTGGGAAATTGAATACACCGTTGACGGAGGAACACCAGTAAAAGTAAGTGGCATTATGGCAACTCCTTATAACTTCAGTACTTCAGAAAAAAGTACTTTCTTCCTTACCAAAACCAAGGATGCCAACTGTAAAGGAACGGCAAATGGAACGGCTAAGGTGACTTATTTTCCTTCTCCAACAGCCCTGATTTCAGGGAGAAGTAGCATTTGTATTGGTGAACAAAAAGCCAAATTACAAATCAACTTTACTGGAAAAGCCCCATGGAGTTGTCAGGTGACAACTCCTACTGGCAACCAGACTTTAACCAATATGCTCAACAATCCATATTTATATGCTCCATCAAATGAAGGACATTATACCTTGGCAAGCGTAAGTGATGCCAACTGTGCAGGCAAACTTGCAGACCTGGCAGGAAGTGGCTATGTACAAGCTTATGTTAAACCCGACACCTCAAGCCTCAACGTATACTGCGATAACAGCGACAAATATTATATTGTCGTCAATTTAACCAAAGGTGATCAAGCAAGTTATCAAATTACAGGAGCAGAAGGAACCTTCAACGGAAATGTCTGGACCAGTACACTTATCAATTCTGATGTGCGTACAACTCTAGCCATTCAAGACCACAAATCTTGTACTCCATTACTCATTGATGGCATTACCAAAACTTGTATATGTCAAGCCAAAGCCACAATAGCAGGCAGAAAAATTTACTGCGATGACAGCATAAAAGCCAGCGTACATATTGCTTTGGAAGGAAATGCACCATGGAATATTGCATACAGGATCAATGGAGGAACACTGGTAAATACAACATCCATGGTACCCGAAATGATCATTAACCACATTGATAAAACCAGTGGCTTTAACCTGGTAAGCGTAACGGATTCAAAATGTATTGGTACCACCAGTGGTGAAGCCTTGATTGTAGTGAACAGGTTACCCACCTCAACCATTACCGGTGGAGGAATAGTTTGTGAAAACTCTCCTGCTCACATGTTGTACATGAACTTCACAGGTAATCCTCCTTATAATTTCATTTATACCGATGGTAAAAATCTCTATTCAAATGTAAGTAATGATGGCTTGTTTCAAATTCAAAATCCAGCAGATGGCGATTATAAAATTACAGCCATAACCGATGGCAACGGTTGTGTTGCCAATTTAATGAGGGGAATGACGCATGTGCAGGTGAGAAAATATACCAGAACAAGTTTGGCTGGAGATACAGGAATTTGCCAAGGTACAAAAACACCCATAATGGTACGGTTTGACAGTACAAGCAATACGCCATACAAACTCACTTATGATGGTGGAAACGGTTACGAAATCATTGACAATGTAACAGCCAACCCCTACCAAATCATGGTAAGTCCTCAAATGACCACACAGGTAAAACTCATAGAAGTGGCTGACAAATACCGTTGTACCAATACCAAATTCGATGATTCAATACGTATTGATGTGGCGACAATTCCTAGATTAAAAATTATCAACAACGAAATGTACGCATGCAGCGGTGCTAAAACAGCCATTCGTTTAATATCCACTGCAAGTGGCACCGAGAATACTACCAAATTTGAATGGACAGCCAAATTCAGTGCTAAAGTTACAGGCGTCATTGCACCTGCTGTTGGTGATGCTATCAGCCAAACTTTGGTCAACAAAGGTACCATGTTAGAACCGGTAACTTATACCATTACCCCACTTACCTATACCACTAGCCTCAAAGCTTGTTATGGTAACCCCGACCAGGCAACCATCTATTTAAGAAGGCCTACATATCCAACTTTAGGAAATGACCTTAACAGTGCTTGTGTGGGTACCAAATTAACACTTGAACCAGGTAAATTTATTGGAGGAAATTATTCATGGTATGTGAATGACACCTTAACCTCCAACACCAGTGACAATTTAAACTTTACAGTTCCTAATGGACAAACCAATATCACTGTAAACTACCTTGATTTGTGCGGCGTTTCACACCATGATACCTTACATATCAAAGCCAATGAAAAAATCAACATTGACTTTGCCAAAGCGGATACTTGTTTTGGAATGGAAACACAATTCACTCCTAAACAAATTAACAACAATACTAAAGTTGATGCCTGGTTCTGGAGTTTTGTAAACTCAGGAATGACCGAACAAACTACTGCATCAGATCCAACAGTACACTATTCATTTCCATCTACAGGAAAACAAAAAGTGATCCTTGAAGCTTATAACAACGGTTGTAAAATTGGAGACACCACTGAATTTGTTGCCATATCTCATTGTGAATTTAACATCGTAAACACCTTCACCCCTAACGGAGATGGACAAAATGATTACTGGGGAATTGATGGTTTTGACAGGTTCCCAAATGCTCAAATTGTGATTATGAATCGCTGGGGAATGATTGTAACCCAACTCAATGGAAGTTTATTGCCATGGAACGGTACAAACCACAAAGGAGATGTAATGGAGGCGGGAGTATATTATTACATCATCACGCTCAACAAAGTAGTAAATTCCAACGAAACCATTCAGGGACATATCAATATACTGATTGCAAACAATAGGTAAAGTGATTGAACTGAATTTAAAAATAAAATGCCCTAATAATTCTTGATTGAATGGTTAAGGCATTTTATTTTTAAATAATTTTTTTGAATACGATTTAGCTTTAAAACGATATCCAAAACTACTATAAGCACAAGAACCTATTAAGCCTAGAAGAATTATATTGCTATCTATTTTAATATACTCAGGATGTCTTTCAAGGTTTGAATGAATAGTGGAGATAACTCCTGATGTACCGAATATTGAAAAAACAAATCCATAAATACTTAGCACTTTTGATACTGCTATTTCATGTCTACCTTTCAAAAAAAATGAACAGCAGATTGTATCCTGTTCC
>CALPQG020000208.1 GCA_943325655.2 Bifidobacterium breve
AAAAGCATCAATGAACCAAACAGGATTATCTTTATCAATTGGTTCTTCAAGGGAAGTGAAACTTGTTTGAAATCTATCTTTATGTGCTAAATAAGCCATTATTTTGTCATTGTTTACACTTTAAAAATACAAAAATTAGCTCTTTTTAGCAAGTATTATTTTGCTTATATTTGACAAATAAACGGCTAGTTTTTTCACAGACTGACGTTAGCACCAATTATGAAAAACACTTTTATCGAAAAATTGTGATTTAATACATTTTTGCTTAAATTAGTTCTGTGAAAAAAGACAAAGAAATGGGACTTGATTTTATAGTTGACAAACTAACTAATTCCATTGAAAATGTGATTACTGGCGACAGTTTTGCGACAGAAATTTCTGTACTTAATCACAATGAACTCAAAGCAGTAAGTAAAAAAAATGGTTGGCTTTTCAATTGGAAAGAAGAGCTTTCAATTCCTGAAAGAGACATTTACAAATTAACAATCGTTAACAATCCAAATGTAATTCAAGGACTTATAAGCTTAGAAGTGAAATCAGACCACGTTTATATGCATTTGGTTGAAAGTAATCCTTTTAACAAAGGGAATTCTAAAATGTATGCTGGTGTTCCAGGAAATCTTGTTGCCTTTGCTTGTAAACTTTCATTTCAACGAGGACATGATGGAAATGTAGCATTTGTTTCCAAATCTCAACTTGTAGAGCATTATAAAAAAACTCTTGAAGCTTCTCATTATAAAGACAGATTTATGATTATTGAAACTAAAGCTGCGTTAAAACTTATTAACAAATATTTTAAAAACCATTAATATGAAAACGAAAAATGAAATTTTGGACGTAGATTTTATTGGTGAACAAACACCTTTAACTTTAGAGGACGAGAAAGCTCTAAGTGACTTTTTTAGACTAAAAAAAGAAAACAATATTAAACAAAAACCTTCTTTTTATAAATCGACTAAGAAAAGTAAAAATACAGTCTAGATGAGATAAAATCCCTGGGCATAACATCAAACTTACTCACCATGCGGTTTGTGCTTCGTTGGACGGTTTGACGCTTTGATTTCAAACATTTTACTTTATATTTACTTCTGCGAACCCGCATGATGCGCAAGTTTGTAAACGATAAAAACCTTTATGAAAAGAATAAGGATAGTATGTGTCCAATGGATTGTCCAGAAATAATAGGGTGTGATAACAAAACATATTGTAATGAATGCATAGCTGCAAGAAATGGTATAAAAATTAAAAACTAATCTTTAACAATTATGAAACTAAGTATTATTCTTCTGACCGCAATAACCTTATTCTCTTGCAACATGGAGAAAATTGCTCCAGACATTAAAATAAACTTTGTAAACGAAACTCAAAGAGACATTCAAAATGTATCAGTTAACGGAGTGAACTTGGGGACAATTAAAAATAGGAATGAAACGGGATTGATAAAGTTTGATAATTTTGGAACAGATACAGGAATGCCTGATTGCGACTTTATTTCAGTATTTCAGAATGACACAATAAAAAGCACTTCTGAATTTTTCTGGTGTGGGACGGAAAAAACAGGATTAAAACCTGGCAACTACAAAATAATAGTCAAATTAGATACAGTTCGGGTAGACTCCATAACTAACAAAAAATATTTTAGATTAGAATTCAAATAAAACTGCACCCAACATCAAACTTACTCATCATGCGGTTTGTGCTTCGTTGGACAGTTTAACGCTTTGATTTCAAACAATTTACTTTATATTTACTTCTGCGAACCCGCATGATGCGCAAGTTTGTAAACGTTAGGCAAAATTGTATAAACTAGCCACTCACAGTAGGAAGACAATAATTTGACAATTAACATGGTTGACATTGTCTGTAGTTTGACAATTAAAATTTGGTTGGACGTTTAGTTTGACGCTTAACTGTTTCGACAGTTTGACATTTTTTCGTTTGGACGACTAGACGCTGAAAAATGAAATTTGAGTGGACATTTAATATGAAAGTATAGTCGTTCGACTCTTAAACGTTTAACTCAGTTGACTATTTTCGCAGAATATTAAAACCCTGGCGTAGCTAATAGCTTTTTAGTAAAAGGATAGTTATAAGTTTTATCGACTTTTGGACTTTGATGGACATGAAAGATAATAGATGCAGGTAACACTGTGTTTAAGCAGCCTGCCCTTTTCGTCTCGGTGGACGATTTAACGCTTTGATTTCAAGCTTAATCCATTATATTTACATCGGTGATGGGCAGGTTGCTCAAACACTGCAACGTTATGCGTCATTTTAAAAAACGACAACACAACATAAATGGAAATACCAAAATTTGACGAGACATTTATCCCAATACTTGAAGTTCTTAAAAATGGCAATATTTTTAAGTCACGAGAACTTATTGAAGAAGTTAAATCAAAATTCTATGCTGGATTAAGTGAAGAACAACTCAAACAGGAAACAAAATCGGGTGACTTGCTCATAGACAATAGAATTGCATGGGGTAAATCATATCTTAAAAAAGGTGAATTTATCTCATTTCCTGAGAGAGGACATGTTCAGATTACAGAAAAAGGTAAAAATCATTCTGCTACTTTGTCTGTAAGAGATTTAGAAAATGAAAGTTCACTGTTTGACTTTTATAAACAAGAAAAAGTAGTAAATTCAACTAGCAAGCAAACAATAGTTGACATTTCATCACCTCAAGACTTAATAGATGAAGGTTTTAACCGAATTGAAACCGATGTTAAAAATGAACTTTTACTGAAATTAAAAAATATTGATCCATATTTTTTCGAAAAAGTTGTGCTTAGGTTATTAAAGAAAATGGGGTATGGAGAATTTATAGAAACATCAAAATCTAATGACGGTGGTATAGACGGAATAATCAATGAAGATAAACTTGGACTTGACAAGATCTATATGCAAGCTAAAAGATTTAACGAAGGAAAAGTTAGAGAAAAAGATATTAGAAATTTTATTGGTGCTATGAGTGGAGACACAAACAAAGGAGTGTTTGTAACAACATCTGAATTTGACCAAAAAGCAATTGAAAAAGCACGTTCAGCTCATCACAAAATAGTCTGTATAGACGGACAAAAGTTAGTTTCACTAATGCACGAATTTAATGTTGGAATTCAAATAAAAACAACTTATGAAATTAAACAAATAGACGAAGACTTTTTTGATGAACAATAGAAATGAAAAAAACGAACCGCTAACACTGTGCTTAATAAAGCATGCTCATCGCTTCGGTGGACGTTTAAACGTTTAATAATTAACTGAATACATTTAACTTGCATTTGGGAGAGCATGCTTGCTCAAACACTGCAACGTTAGCAGTAATGGTAAAAATCCGATTCAAACAGATTATCACGACTGGAAAAAACATAAATTTGTAGCATATAGAAATAAAATGGGAAAACAATTTACGGACATAATTCAACTTATTAAACAATCTCGGACTAGTGCGATTAAAGCCGTAAATGCTGAACTGATAAATCTTTACTGGAATATTGGAGAATATATCAGTAAGAAAATTGAAAATGCAGAATGGGGTGACTCCGTTGTGACTGAATTAGCAAAACACATACATAAAAATGAACCCGAAATCAAAGGGTTTTCTGACAAAAACATTTGGAGAATGAAGCAGTTTTATGAGAACTATAAGGATTTTCCAAAACTCTCAACACTGTTGAGAGAAATTAGTTGGTCTCATAATTTAGCTATATTTTCGAGGTGCAAGACGACAGAGGAAAAGGAATTTTATTTAAAACTCTCTAAAAAAGAAAGTTACAGTTTTAGAGAACTTGACCGACAAATTTCCGCCAGTCTTTTCGAGAGGACATTAATAGGCAACTCAAAACTCTTGAAAACAATTAAAGAAAGTTACCACGACTTAACAAATACTTTTAAAGATAGTTATGTGTTTGAGTTTTTGAACTTAGCAGAGCCACATAGTGAAAACGATTTGCAACGTGGACTTGTAAGACAAATGAAAGATTTCATCCTCGAACTTGGAAAAGACTTTTTGTTTATTGGAGAAGAATACAAATTGCAAGTTGGGAACAGCGACTTTTTCATAGACTTGCTTTTCTATCATCGCGGGCTGCAATGCCTGGTGGCATTTGAACTCAAAGCCGATAAATTTAAACCTGAACATTTAGGACAACTAAATTTTTACTTGGAAGCCTTGGATAGAGATGTAAAGAAATTAAATGAAAACCCAACTATAGGAATTCTGTTGTGCAAAGACAAAGACAGTGAGGTTGTTGAATACGCCCTAAGCAGAAGTCTTTCTCCTACTATGGTTTCAGAATATAAAACACAACTGCCAGACAAAAAACTATTACAACAGAAATTGCACGAATTATTTGACAATGAAACAGATGAAAAATAAAACCACTACTGGTAACATTGTGCTTAAGCATTCTGCCCTTCTCGCTTCGGTGGACGCTTCGACGCTTTAATTTCGAAGTTTTTTACTTTATATTTACTTCTGCGAACCCGCATGATGCGCAAGTTTGTAAACGTTAGGCGTCAGCTTAAAAAAACAAAACTAATACCCCAAAACAGGTTTCCATTTTTAGAAACTTTTCTTATC
The DNA here is from genome assembly GCA_943325655.2 of Bifidobacterium breve. GTDB lineage: Bacteria > Bacteroidota > Bacteroidia > Cytophagales > UBA9547 > CALPQG02. Next base: position 4,586 of record CALPQG020000208.1, read on the forward strand.
TTTGTATCGTTTAACAATGAACTTATTAAATGAAATATTTTGAAACAAGATTTTTAGAAGAAGCAGACGAGTTTATATCTGAACTTGAATCTAAAACAATTAAAAAAATCTTTTATAATATTGATCTCGCTGAGCAAACTAATGATCCAAAACTTTTAAAGAAACTTCAAAATGATATTTGGGAGTTCCGGACAAAATTTGCAGGACTTCAAATTAGATTGCTTGCATTTTGGGATAAAACAGACAATAAAGAAACACTAGTTATCGCAACTCATGGTTTCATTAAAAAGATTGACAAAGTTCCGGCAAATGAAATTGCTAGAGCATTAAGATTGAAAGATAAATATTTTATTAACAAACAAAAAAAATAATCACATGGCAACTAAAGAAATTAAATCGTACTCTCTTGCCGAAATGAAAGATAAATATATCGGAAATGTCGGAACCGTTAACCGTGACGAATATGAATATGAACTTCGTATGGACGTTTTGGGGAAAATGATAAAATCTGCAAGACAGGAACGTCATTTGACTCAAGAAGAGCTTGGACAGCTTGTTGGCGTACAGAAAGCTCAAATTTCCAAATTAGAAAGTAGTGCTAACAGTGCAACTATTGACACCATTTTGAAAGTTTTTTAAGCATTAAAAGCAGAGATTAATTTTAATGTAAAACTTGAAAATAACTTTGTAAAACTCGCTTGACAAATAAAGCCGAACGCCCATCACTGTGCTTAATAAAGCATGCTCATCGTTTCGGTGGACGTTTAATGTTTAATTATTTAACAGAATACATTGACTTCGTTGCTGGGCAGTATGCCCAAGCAAAGCCACGTTAGCAGTAAGCTTAGAACACCAATCCGTAAAAAGAATACAAACAACCTGAATTTGTTTTATCTGACAGTTGACTTAAAGTGACAACTTTGCACCTTAATACTATAAAAAAAATGAACAAGACAATTTTAATTAC
>CALPQG020000209.1 GCA_943325655.2 Bifidobacterium breve
ATGACGCGAGCTTAAAAATGTTGCTTCCATTGGCGATCCTTGCTTTTTTATCCATTGGATTTTTATATTCCTTCAATCCATTTGAAACAAGTGATGCTTGGTTCATGAAAGCCATTACCATACCGCAATCATTGGCCAATCAATTGACTCCAGATTTGCAATCCCAAATTGCTGCTGCGGTAATACGACTTCATTTTAATGGAATGGTATTGTCTGTATTGGTGGCTTCTTTAGGGTTGTTTTTAGCTTATGTCAGGTATGGAAGAGCAAATAAAGTTTCTGTGAAAACGCTCAGCGTAAGTCCATACAGTATGGCGCAAAAACTTTCTACGAATAACTTTTACCTAGACAGGTTATACCAAAAATTTGGGGTGAATGCCATGTTGAGTACCGCAAATTTTATGGCTTGGATTGATGTGAAAGTCATCGATAAGGCCGTTAATTTCATCGCAATCATCAATGTAGTTATCGCAAATATCGTTGCGTGGTTTGACTCCGCTGTGGTGGATGGGTCTGTTGGTGCTGTGGTGTATGTTTCAGGCAGAGTAGGTGTCATGACACAATCTTTTCAATCAGGTAAAATACAGTCTTATTTCATTTTTGTATTCAGTATCCTTTTATTATTTCTTGCCATCATTTTATTGATGTAATCATCATTTTGTTGATTGTGCGTACACCTTAATATATTTATACCTAACCATAAAATTTGCAATCATGTTAGCATTCTCAGAAGCAAGTCTTGGCGAAATTGCCGTTCATAAAGTCGGTAACAAATCCAAAGATGAAAACTTGGTGTGTTCAAAAACTTTGTTGCAATTAGAAGACAATCACTTAAGAGATTTGCTTAAAAAGTATTTTTTGTCAGCTTTTAAAGAAGACGTGTTTTATACTTTTGCACACGAAACCAATATTGAACTCAATGAAGTATACCATTATGTGCAACAGTTTTTTGCGGATCCTGATACATTTCATATCAATACGGTAAATTTAGCCAAGTTGCTTTATGAGAAATCTGAGCACCCTAAAGTGAAATCAGGTGAATTTTATGTGGTTTACTTTCGTGATTGCGTGGTAGATGAAGAACTATGTGATGCCATTGGCTTATTTAAATCAGAAAATAAAGATACTTATATCAAGGTTTTTGATAAATCAGGAGGTTTTGGACTTGAAGCCGATAAAGGAATCAACATCAACAAGCTTGACAAAGGGTGTTTGATATTCAATACAGAAGCAGATAAAGGCTATAAAATATGCATGGTCGACAATACCAATAAGGGCTTAGGAAATGAGGCACAGTACTGGAAAGATACCTTTTTGAAAATTAAGCCAAGGGAAGATAATTTTTACCATACCGCCAATTTTTTAAATTTATGTAAAAACTTTTGTGATGAATATTTAGAAACAGTGCAAGAAACTACCCGTCAGGATCAATTGATTGTAAAGAACAATACGATGGAGTACTTTTCTGAAAAGGAGGTTTTTAATGTGCAGGAATTCGAAAATACTGCACTGCAGGAACCAATAGTTATTGAAGCATTTCAGGATTACAAACAAGCTTATTTTAAAAGCAATGAAATTGTTGGGTTTGATGAATTTGACATTTCTGATAAGGCTGTTAAAAAAGCAAAAAAGGTTTTTAAAAGTATTTTAAAGCTGGACAAGAACTTTCATATCTATATTCATGGCCGTCATGATTTGATTGAAAGAGGAATGGATGAAGAAAAAGGAATGAATTTTTACAAGGTGTATTTTTTACAGGAAGAATAACGATGACTGTTGCGTTATGCGTTTTGAATGTTTAGTAAGTAACTTATAACTGAAAGTCAGTAATTTTTAGCGTGTGCTTGCAGGTGGCGTATTCATATTCTTGGTTGGAGCCAATGAGTACCGTTCGGTTTTGTGTGTAATTTTTAATTAAATGTTGGTACCACTCAATTCCCATTTTGTCAAGGTTAGAACAAGGTTCATCTAAGATCAATAGGGAAGACTGCGAAAAAAAAGCCAATCCTAATTTTGTGCGTTGTTTCATGCCCGAAGAAAAAAATTTGATTTGTTTGTGGGCTGATTTTTCCAGGTACATCAATGCCATCAATTCTTCTTTGGAAGCAACAAATTGTAATTGTTTGAATTTAAAATGGAAATCTATCAATTCATTCAACGTAAATTCTTCGATGTTTTCCAGGTAGGGTGAAGCAAAACTGATGTTTTTATACAGGTTATTTTCTGAGATGTTTTGTGCTTGTAAAGTATAGGTAATGTCTCCTGCTGTACTTGGCACAAAGCCTGCTAATACTTGTAAAAGGGTGGACTTTCCCGAGCCATTGGGTCCAATGATGGCATATTGTTCTCCTGATTGAAAAGTATATTGAAGGTTTTTAAAAATCCAATCTTTGACATATTTCTTACCAATGTTTTGGGCTTCAATCTTCATTTTGAGTGTCAGTTATTGGTTTACAGGTAACAGGCTGAAAGCTAATTGAAGTACGTTAGCTGTTTTATCTGGTTAAAACGGAGAACTGTAAACCAAAAACTTCTAATCCTGATATACCCCTTTCATTACCCCTCTCTCTGAATTTCTAACGAAGTTTACGATTTCGTCTCTTTCTTCAGAAGGTCTAATTTGGTTTTCAATAATTTCCAGTGCTTTACTGTTGTTCATTTTCCTTAAATACAAGTACCTGTAGGTTTCCTGTATATCAGAAATTTGTTCATTGGTATAGCCTCTTCTTCTTAATCCAACAGAATTTACCCCCACATAACTTACGGGTTCCCTTCCTGCTTTTACGAAAGGAGGGATGTCTTTTCTAATCAATGATCCCCCTGCGATATACGAATGTGCTCCTATTTTAATGAATTGTTGTACGGCACATGAACCTCCAAAAATAGCAAAATCATCTACAATTACATGGCCGGCCAATTGGGTTGCATTGCCGATGATCACATTGTTTCCAACAATACAATCGTGTCCAGCGTGAACATAAGCCATGATCAGGCAATTTTTCCCGATCACCGTTTTGAATTTGTCAATTGTTCCTCTGTTGATGGTTACAAATTCCCTAATGACTGAATTGTCACCAATTTCAGCAGTTGTAATTTCTCCTGCAAATTTTAAATCTTGAGGAACGCCAGAAATCACTGCTCCTTGAAATATTTTGCAGTTCTTCCCAATTCTTGCACCATCAAGGATGCATGCATGAGAGCCAATCCAAGTTCTATCTCCTATCACGGTATCTTTGTGTACCATGGCAAAAGGTTCAATGGTAACATGGTTACCGATTTGGGCTTCTGGATGAATATATGCTAAAGGTGAAATCATGGATCTTTTCTTACAATACTTGCTGTCATAACTGCTTCACAAACGAGTGTTCCCGCAACAAAGGCTTGCCCTTGCATTTTGGCGATACCACGTTTCACTGGTGCTAATAATTCACACCTAAATAATATTTGATCACCTGGATGTACCATTTTACGGAACCTGCAACTTTCAATTCCCAGAAAATAAGTCCAATAATTTTCTGGATCTGGAACAGTATTCAAAACTAAAATACCGCCAGTTTGTGCCATGGCTTCAATTTGAAGTACTCCTGGGAAAACAGGATTGCCAGGGAAATGTCCTTCAAAGAAGGGTTCGTTGATGGTGATGTTTTTTAAACCTACCACTGTGGTATCATCCAAATGCACAATTCTGTCAATTAATTTGAAAGGGTAGGCGTGAGGAAGGATTTTAGCAATTTGGTTATGGTCTAGGATGGGTGGTTTTCTTGGATCATATTGAGGTGCCTTTTTCTTATTGGCTTCCAACATGATTTTTTTCAGCTTTTTAGTGAATGCCACGTTTGCTGCGTGACCAGGTCTTGCAGCTAAGATTTGTGCTTTAATTGGTCTGCCCAATAAGGCCATATCCCCCATGACGTCTAATAATTTATGACGTGCAGGTTCGTTTTTGTATCTTAATTCTACGTTGTTAAGAATGCCTTCTTTTTTAACTTCAACTTTTGTTTTGTTGAACAGTTTGGCCAAATGATCTAATTCATCATCTTGCACTATCCTGTCTACAATAACAATGGCATTGTTTAAATCTCCCCCTTTGATCAGGTTTTGAGAATGAAGCATTTCTAATTCATGCAAAAAACAAAATGTTCTACAGGAAGCGATTTCAGTTTTGAATTTTGAAATGTCGGATAAGGTAGCATGTTGACTTCCCAACACAGGAGAATTATAATCAACCATGACCGTTACCCTATAATCATCCAATGGAAGTGCTGCAATTTCAACATCTCTTTCTGGATCTCTGTAGGTAATGCTTTCAGTAACTTCGAAATAATTTCTAAAGGCATTTTGTTCTTTCAAACCAGCTTCTAAAAGTGCATCAATAAACATGATAGAACTACCATCCATGATTGGTGGCTCTGGACCATCAATTTGAATCAAAACATTGTCAATCTGTAAGCCAACAAGTGCGGCAAGGGTATGTTCAACGGTGTTAATTCTGGCGCCATTTTGTTCTATGGTTGTACCTCGGGATAAATCCACGACATTGTCTACATCGGCATCCACGATTGGCTGGCCTGGTAAGTCAATGCGTTGAAACTTAATACCATAATTTGCTTCAGCAGGAACAAATGTCATGTTTGCATTAACACCTGTATGTAATCCCACCCCAGAAACTGTTACTGAACTGTTAATTGTATGCTGTTTGATATTCATTGTATAGCCTCTAAAGAGGCAAATGTATTAATTTTTCTTCAATATTTTCAATTCTATGGAGCAATGTTGGTAATTTTTTAAAAACGGTCATTGCACGCATGTGTTGCGAGTACTCTAACGCGGGAGATCCCATGAGCGTTTTCCCCTCCTCCTTAATGCTATTGGCTACTCCAGATTGGGCTGCAATTTTGGTTTTATGGGCAATGCTGATATGGCCTGATATGCCAACTTGCCCTCCGAACATGCAGTTTTCTCCGATAATAGTCGACCCTGCAATACCTGATTGTGCAGCGATGACCGTATGTGCCCCTATTTCAACATTGTGGGCTATTTGTACCAGGTTGTCTATTTTAACACCTTTTCTGATGATGGTTGAACCCATGGTGGCACAGTCAATTACTGCGTTGGCGCCTATGTCTACATGGTCTTCCAAAATGACGTTTCCCATTTGAGGAATCGTTTTGTAACTACCATCCGCTTGCGGGGCAAAACCAAATCCATCACTTCCTATAACCGCACCTGCTTGAATGGTACAGTAATTCCCGATAATGGTATCGGCATAAATCTTTACACCGGCATAAAGGATGCAGTTGTTACCAATAGTAACATTGTCACCAATGGTTACATTGGCATAAATTTTTACATTGTCACCAATGGTAACATTCTCGCCTATGTACGAAAATGCGGCACGGTAATGGTTTTCTCCCAGCGTTGAATTGTTACCCAAGTAGCTTGGTTGTTCCACTCCTTTTTTTGCGAATACTTTGAATTTGTGGTATTCTTCCAATAAAGCTGTAAAAGCGGTATAGGGATCATCTACCCTGATTAATGTTG